>JANONM010000367.1:0-1678 GCA_031420855.1 Hyphomicrobiales bacterium | reverse complement strand
GAAACGGGCAACGAAAAACTCTTCGCCTTCATCAGGCTTGCCGACGATGGCCCGCTGGCAGGTCTCTTCAACTTCACGGATCAATGGACCAGCATCTCCGCTGCAAGACTGCGCCGCGAAGGCCTGACCGAATTCAAAGACATGCTGGGCGGCGGCACAGCCGCAATCCATGCAGACGCACTGGCTGTTGCACCCTATGGAAGATTGTGGTTGACCTGACCCTTTCTCCCTCACGCAAAGCGTAGGGGAGTACAACGCAGCCGGGAGGGGGTGCCGGACACAAGTCCACTCTTCTTTCAAATTGCACGATATAATTATGTGGAGTGTCACCGTAATCCCCGCGCATCGCCATGACCTGGCTTGCCAATGAACTCTCAGTGCTGGGGATTGGGCTAAAGGTCGGGCAAACGGTAACCACAGGCACCTGTCTTGTGCCCCTGGCAATCGCTGCGGGAGACCGGATTGAAGGCGATTTTGGCGCGTTGGGCAAGGTTGCGGTGGAGATGGGGCTGTAACTGCCTGGACATGTTGAAGGCAGAACTGCGAAAGCGCCAAAAAGTTAGCCTCGAGAAAAGTGAGGTGTTACCGTAATCAACCCACCGTATCCTTTGGTTCGCCGTTTTAAAGTGCGAGGCTGTCGAGAATGCGCGTGTAGCCCAGGGCACGGGGTGGTCGGAGGTAGCCGAGGGCGCGAACGTCCTGCATCCATTGGCCAAAGGGACTCTCTTGTGAGAGACTGGCGCCACCAACCGCGTGGCTTATCCCGTTCAAGGCTGTTTCAGCGAGATCGGCGATTGCCAGCTTGCCATGCAAGACATCTGTTCCGGCGGTGGCCGTTTCCATCGACCGGGCCATGCCTTCGAAAGCTTGCTGTGCGAGCCAGATCTGGTTCTGGGCCTTGACCCAGCTGGATTGCTCAAAGGCTGACAATCGGTGTGCCCGCTTGCCGAGGATGAGTCTCGCCTCGGCGGCGGCGGCATCAAGGATGCCAATGAAAACAGCCGAAAACATGAAGCCGATCACAGGTCCGATCTGCGAAAGCAGATCGAGGGCCCCGCCCAGAAGGCCATGGCGCACGACCCGAACGTCGTCAAAACGGAAAGCGTGGCTTTGTGTGGCAGCCATTCCCACACCATCCCAAGGCCTCACCATTTTCAGTCCTTGCAATCCATCCCAGTCCAAGTCGCGCATGTCGAGGAGGAAGACATCAGGGCGCTGCTCGCTTTCCGGAACGGCGACCGTCAGCATGAATGAAGTAATGCCTGAGCCGCTGCCCATGAATTTGTCTCCACTCATGCGCCAGGAACCGTCAGAATCGGATTTCGCAGTTGCCTTGGTGGCAAGAAGATCACCGCCAATGCCAGGCTCGGATGCGACCGTGCCAAACCAGTGGCCTTCACTGGCCGCAGTCAAGACTTCACCCCGCTGTTTTTTCCAGCCAACCGGCGCGTCGCCATTGCTCCCAGTTGTCCACATCAGCAGAACAGTTGGGTGCATGGCAGCCACCAGTGCAAGGGACGGGTCTACGCTGGCCAACTTGCGCAGCAACATTGCAACTGGCCGCGCCGAATGTGCCGGACCCTGCCAGAGGCCTCCAAGATTCGCCGCCACGCCGGTCAGTGTCAGCCCGGCGCTGGCGAGTGCCTCAAAGTCGGCCTTGACGAGCCCCTTGCGCGCC
>JANONM010000366.1:0-5592 GCA_031420855.1 Hyphomicrobiales bacterium | reverse complement strand
CTGACTCAGACATCTGCGGCGCAGGCTCTGCATCGGCTATCTCAGGCCCGCGCAGCACCACTTCGATCTCGGCAATTTCAGGCGCCGCCGTCGCACCCGTCGGTCTGGCCGTTGAAAGCGTCAGCAACACATCTTTCCAGGTTTCACCTGAAGCTTGCGTCACCTCGGCCCGCCGGACAAGTTCGAGCGTGGAAGCCTTGCCTGCACTGCCAATCGCCAGCTTGGCATCATAATAGGGCGACCAGCCCGCTTCATTGATCCGGTAGCTGATCCGCAAATCGCCCTTGGCCGCTTGCGCTGCCTCGATGTTGATCACGACTTCCGTGCGATAATCCTGTCCCGGTGGCAGCTCTGCCATCCGCTGGTTGAGTTCGTTGATTTTCTCGTCAATCTCGCGCTGGCGCACCCGGGCTTTTTGCGTGGTCGTTGCCAATGCCGCCATGCGCTGGCTGATCAGGTCCAGCATGGACCCCAGTTGCACCGTATCGATGGCTTTCAAAGTTTCCGTTGTGGATTGTGGAGTCAATTGTTTGTCAGCCAGTTTCAGCAGGAAATCCCGCTGATAATTGGCATCATTCGTGACCATATCAAGCCCCGCCCGTTCTTCGGTCAGCGCCAATATCTGTTTTTCAAAATCCTTGCGGGCAGCATTAGCCGCACTGGTGTCCTTGAACACGTTGCGCGAGTCGACCGAGGCGATTGCCAAGTCGCCGGTACCTTCGACGCGAATGGAGCGTGGATCGATATTGGCCGGCAAATCTGCCAATATGATTTTGTGCTCGCCCGCTGGCACATCAACACTGGCCATCCGCACCACATCGGCACCCTGCAGATAAACCGTTACTGCATCAATTTTTGAAGGTGGTGCAAAATCTGTGGCCCAAACCGGCACGCAAAAGGTTGAAGCCAGCAAGCAGGCAGCCAAGGCATATTTCATGACGTTCCTCCGTTCGAATATGTAAATATTTCCCCTTGCCAACTTGAAGCGCCTCAGCAAGGCGAAACTGCGGCAGGAATTCGAAATACCACTTTAACCCTGCTTTCGGTTTTTCGCCATTGACGCCGCACAAAATCCCGGCTCAATTGCAGTCGGGGGTTACTTAAGAGGTTCGTACAATGAAATACCGCGTCATCGCCCCGGCACTTATCCTTCTCTTGTCGTCCACCAGCCTTGCATATTCTGCGGCGACTGCTGAAGAAGCCGCCAGCATCAAGGCCAGCATTCAGGCCTATGTAGGATCAGAACCCGGTGTGGTGGAAGTGGCCCCCGATGGTGACGACTATGAACTGACACTTGATGTCATGCCCTACATCAAGAAGAACGCCACGGCTGACTTCACTGCAACCATCGACCCCATTACAATTACGTTGTCCCCCGGTGATGAAGACGGCACCTGGGATGTCTCATCGTCGGGTCCTTACGCATTTTCAGTGGCGTCCGGTGACCTGTTCAGTACAGTTGGCAAGATCGAGAATTTTGACTGGCAAGGCACCTTTGACGAAGCTTTGGGTGCCATGAGCGAAAGTACGTCGACTCTCAAGGGTATATCAATCGCAAGCAAAGTCAGCCAGCCCGGCTTGAGTGGCAAAACGGCGATTGAATACAGCATAGGCTCGGTCGAATCCAAAAGCACCGCAACAGAAGCTGGCGAGGGATTGGCTGATTCAGAATCCACATTGAGTTTTGCTGATGTCAAAGTGTCATCGAAAACTGAAGCGTCGCCAGACGCCGCTGCAGGCATGCCAAGCTTTGACTATGATGCCAGCATCGCCAAGGGTTCCTATGTCACATCAATGAAATCCGCCAATCTGGCTGGAATTCTCGATCTCGTGTCCTGGTTAGTCGCCCATCCCAAAGACGAGTTGATCAAACAGGATCAGGCAGCCCTCAAGGAAAAAATCCTGGAGGCGTTGCCAGTTTTCGCAAACCTCTCGTCAACCAGCACTTTCGAAACCCTCAAGGTCAACACTGCGATTGGCGCTTTCACGGCCGAACTGGGTGGCTCGTCAGTGGTCGCCAATGGCGTTGTCAAGAATGGAAAGTTTGGCGAGGGCTTCAGCCTGTCGGGCATTACCATTCCTGCGGGCTTGGTGCCGCCTTGGGCAACAGAATTGGTTCCCACCAGCTTCAAGTTGGATTTTGCAGTTTCAGGTTTTGATGTTGAAGCACCTGTCCGCCTTGCCGTTGGTGCCATGGATTTGACAAAGGAGCCAGCGCTTCCTGCTGAAGTAGAGAGCAAACTGCTACCCGCCTTTACACCCAACAACAACGTTATCGTCACCATGAACCCCGGTGAACTTGTCAGCCCCACCTATACACTCTCCTACGAAGGTGCACTCACGGTAAATCTGGCCGGATTGCCCAAGGGCAAGGCGACCATCCGCTTGCGCGGCATGGATACCCTGATGGCCAAACTTTCAGCCGCCGGGGATGACCCCATGGCCAAACAAGGTGTGCCGATGCTGGTCGCCGCCAAAGGTTTCGGCAAGGCCGAAGCTGACGGCAGCATTGTCTGGGTGATCGAAGGCACTCCCGCAGGCTCAGTCACCATCAACGGCATCGACATGTCGAGCATGCTGGGAACGCCGCCTGCTGCACCAGCCCAGTAATCAGAAAGCCAAGGGACCGCCCGAAACACTAACTGCGCTTCGCCGTCAGCACCGCGCCTTCGAACGAAAACACCAGCTTGCCGTGTTGGTTGAATCCCTCGTTGAAAGCTGAGACGATGCCCCAGTTTGGCCGCGATGCGAGGTCGCGCTTGTGGGTCACGGTGGTGAAATACGACAGCCTGTCATCAACATAAACCGGAGCCAGCCAGCGCAAGTTGGTCAATCCAGGCGAAGGTCCGATTTCCGGCAGGTGTTTGCCCGCAGCTTGCAACGTGTCGCGGGCCTTGCTGTTGGTGGCCACAAAACAAGCCATCCAACCCGCCGCCGTATGCCAGCCACTTGCTGACAGCGCAGCAAATGGTCCGGCTTTGGCATCCGCTTCGTTGAGATGGAATTTTTGTGGATCAAACTGGTTCGCAAATTCGACAATGGCTTGCCTTGCGAAAGTGTGCTGGCCAAGCGCCACTTTCATCCCAATGTCAATTTCTTCCAGAAAAAGACCAATCATGACGGGGAAACCCTGACAAAGAAAATTCCCGTCATCCTGATTTTTTCGACAGTTTGCTGATTGCATAATCCCGCGCTGAAACTGATGATGCCAACGTCGGGCTTGCGCGAGGAAATTCTTTTGTCCCTGACTTCACAAACACCAGACAACACATCACCGGCCAGAACCGGCTTCAACCATTTCAATTCATCAATGCCATTTGAACCCAGGCTCGCGGTGTCCAGCAAAAAAGCATCGCAGATCAACCGCATCAGGATTGCCGACGTGTGCCAACCACTTGCCGCCAATCCACCCAGCAAGGACATCCGGGCTGCATCGTCGTCAAGGTGGAAAGGTTGGGGATCAAATTTTAGGGCAAAAGCCACAATGTCCGGCGCTGAAACGCTGTGCGGTCCCAGCGCAAATTTTTGGCCGACGACAAAATCCTGATAATAAAGTTGCCTGAGCATCGCCTCAGGTATTGAAGCGGAAATGCATCACATCACCATCCGCCACCACATATTCCTTGCCTTCCAGCCTGAATTTGCCAGCGGTTTTGGCACCCGATTCACCGTTGCCAGCGATGTAATCCGGGTATGCAATGGTTTCCGAGCGGATGAAGCCTTTTTCAAAATCCGTGTGAATGACACCAGCCGCCGCGGGTGCCTTGGTGCCTTGGGTGATGGTCCAGGCGCGGGCTTCCTTGGGGCCGACGGTGAAATAAGTCAGCAGACCCAACAGCGCATAGCCCTCACGGATAACCCGGTTCAAACCAGGCTCACCGAGTCCGACGGCATCGAGATAATCTTGTTGGTCCGCAACCGGCAGGATGGCGATTTCACTTTCAATCTTCGCCGAAACCACAACCGCCTTGTTGCCTTCTTTCGCGGCAAAGGCTTTCACCCGCTCTGAAAAATCATTGCCCTTGTCGGCAGCCGCTTCTTCCACGTTGCAGACATACAGCACAGGCTTTGACGACAGCAAACCAAGGCCACGGAAAATCATTTCCTCATCGGAAGTGCGCTCCACCAGTCGCGCTGGCTTGCCTTCGCGCAATAACATCAGTGCACGGAGCATCAGGTCCGCCAGTTCCTTCTGCTCCTTGTCGCCCTGCTTGCCTTTTTTCTCGGCGGCGGGTTGGCGCTTTTCCAGTGCATCCAAATCCGCCAGCATCAATTCGGTTTCGATGACTTCAATGTCAGACACCGGATCAATCTTGCCGCTGACATGGGTGATGTCGCCATCTTCAAAACAGCGGACAACATGGGCAATGGCGTCGGTCTCGCGGATGTTGGCAAGGAACTGGTTGCCCAAACCCTCGCCTTTTGAGGCACCCTTGACCAATCCGGCGATATCCACAAAGGTCAACCGCGTGGGAATGATCTGCGCTGAATTTGCAATTGCCGCCAGTTTGTCCAAGCGCTCATCCGGCACACCCACGTCACCCACATTGGGCTCAATCGTACAAAACGGATAATTCGCCGCCTGCGCCGCCGAGGTTTGCGTGAGCGCGTTGAAAAGTGTCGATTTGCCGACATTCGGCAAGCCAACGATGCCGCATTTAAATCCCATGATACTTCCCTTAAAACACTGGTTTCCCATGCCGCTAACACAGCTGTAGCTGGCTCGCAAACCATCAAATCAGGATGATGGTCGCGAGATGTCCAGAAGCGGCGGCCAACCTTTTATCACGCGTGTAAAGCGGTAGCTCCAATAACTCTGCCAACGCGACATATGACGCATCATAGAATGTAATATTTTGTCTTAGTTCCCAAGCCCTTGACATAAGAGAGGCGGCAAAATGGAGTTCAATCCGCAACAACGCAAATGACTCAATCGTTGATTTCGCACGCTGGTCTGACAGCTTTCCTGCCAAGTTGAGACGTCGTAAGGTATGTCCAATTTCATATTCAATCAGAGATGGTGCGGCCAAACTTTGAGTAGCCAGGAAGTCCACCATTTCAGGGTTTTCTTCAGCATCCAAAAGAAAGTCACACATTATTGAAGCATCAACAACAATCAACGCGAGTCTCTGCCTTCCCTGATAATAGCGACTATTTCCTCTGTCGTTGTTACTGCAGGTAACTTGCGAAGGCGCTCTGCCATTTCGGCCAATGTCGGCTTGCTGGTATCCGCAACCAGAATATTTTTGATATAGTCCGAAAGTGACATGTCCTTTTGGGCCGCGCGGATTTTCAGCTTTCGGTGAATTGCGGTTGGGACATTTCTGATCTGGATATGGGTGTTCATGTGCATAACATGAATTCATGTAGCGCACATGTCAAGTATCTGGCGGGTTGATCCGTGGCGGCTTGGGCAGTTGTGGATAGAGCGCGAGGTGAATTTGGCTCTGATATTTTGCGTCCTTGTTTTCGACCAGCAACGCCGCATTGTCAGCCGCCGCATCCAGCATTGTCACCAGCCAACTTTTGTCAGTCTTGGCAAAATCTCCCAGCACATGGGGCAGCACCATGTTCTTGTCGCCAGGGTGACCA
>JANONM010000365.1:0-11193 GCA_031420855.1 Hyphomicrobiales bacterium | reverse complement strand
GTTTCAAAAGCCATCCGTTCAGCCAGAATCGTTGCATGGCCCGATCTTGGCATGGAAGGCATTTATGAACTGCGCGTCGAAGACATGCCCGTGATGGTGGCCGTGGATGCGCAGGGACGTTCCATCCACAGCCTTGGTCCTGCTGCGTGGCGGCGATAGGCTTATGCCAACCGCAATTTGAATTGACCTTTTTTCTCCCACCCCCCTATGGGTGTACAGTGGGGAGGGGAATCCTGGGTAGGCTTGGACAATCACGGCGGCAGGTTGCGTCGGATCCTGGCGCTGGTTTTCGACGCTTTGGATGAGGTACTCAATAAATGATCACCAGAGCGTCTCCCAAGTATTGTTCAGGAGCACTGACCGCCACGGCAGAGAACCTGGTTACTGTCTTCCATTGAGTGGGAAATGGCAGGCGACATTGCGATTGGAAGCAGCGTCAGCGAGCAGCGGACGGTCGTTGCTGCAGCGCTCTTGGGCAATCGGACAACGCGGATGAAAACGACACCCGGTTGGCGGATTGATGGGACTTGGCACGTCGCCGGACAAAATAATGCGCTTGCGCCTGTTTGCAAGGTCTGGCGTTGGCACGGCAGAGATCAGCGCTTGGGTGTAGGGGTGCGCCGGCCGGTTGAATATGTCATCCGCACTGCCAATTTCAACAATGGAGCCTAGGTACATGACCGCAATGCGGGTGGACACCTGCCGCACCACGCTCAGATCATGGGCAATAAAGACATAGGTGAGTTTGAGCCGTTCCTGCAGGTCCGCCAGCAGATTGACGATCTGGGCCTGCACGGACACATCAAGCGCCGAAACAGGCTCATCAAGAATGATCATTTTCGGCTCAAGCGCTATGGCGCGGGCAATGCCGATGCGCTGGCGCTGGCCACCAGAAAATTCATGGGGGTAGCGTGAGGCGTGATCCGGCAGCAAGCCGACTTGTTCGAGCAGCATGTCAACCCGCCGCCCAATCTCTCCCGCAGACAAGTTGAGATGAATGCGCAAGGGTTCTGCGATCAAGTCCCGCACGCGTCGCCGCGGATTGAGCGAGGCATAGGGGTCCTGGAACACCATCTGAATCTTCTGCCGGATCGGTCGCATATCGCGCATCGAAAGGTTGGTGATGTCGCGCCCACCAAATATCAGGCTGCCTGACGAAACATCGTGGAGACGCATCAGGCAGCGGCCGAGAGTGGACTTGCCACAGCCGGATTCGCCGACCAGCCCCAGTGTTTCACCCGGCATGATGGAAAGGGAGACATTGTCGACGGCATGGACTGTCCGAATGCCCTGTTTTGAAAACCGTGATCCCACGGTGAAATTCCTGGAAACATTGCGGGCTTCGTAGAGGGACTGTGCCATCATGGTTGCGGCACCAGAAAACAGGCGGTTTCGTGACCTGTGCCTGTCAGCAGTGGCTTGGCATCGCAGGCAGCAAATCTCCTGGGGCAACGCGGCCCGAAGGAGCATCCCTTTGGCAAGTTCAAGAGTGAAGGCGGCGAACCCGAGATGGAACGCAAGCGATGTGGCTTTGCTCCGACCAGAGGCGGAATGGAATCCAGCAAGGCACGTGTGTAGGGATGTTGCGGGTTTCGGAAAATGGCGGCCTTGTCACTGCGCTCCACAATGCGACCCGCATACATGACCATGATGCGGTCAGCGACCTCGGCCATGACGCCAAGATCATGGGTGATGAAGACAATGGCTGAGCCATGGGTGGATTGCAGTTTCTTGACGAGATCAAGGATCTGCGCCTGTACGGTGACATCAAGCGCCGTCGTTGGCTCATCCGCCACCAGCAGCGCCGGATTGCAGGATAGTGCCATGGCGATGACCGCGCGTTGACGCATGCCACCTGAGAGCTGGTGGGGATAGCGATGCACGGCTTCTTCCGGTTTTGGAATGTTGACTTCGGCCAACAGGTCGATGGCGCGTTGCCATGCCAGCGCCTTGCTGATTTTCTGGTGGGCCAGGATCTGTTCGGCAATCTGCCAGCCGATGCTGTAGACAGGTGTGAGAGCCGTCATCGGGTCCTGGAAAATCATGGCGATTTCCCGGCCTCTGAGCTTGCGCAATTGCCGCTGCGGCAGTCCCACAAGCTCCTTGCCGCGATACTTGATGGACCCCTCAATCACTGCATTGGGATCGGTGATCAGGCCCATGACAGCCAGCAAAGTCACGGTCTTGCCGGAACCAGACTCACCAACAACGCCCAGGATTTCCCCCTCTTTCACATCAAAAGACACGCCATCAATGGCACGCATGATGCCTTGTTCGGTGCGGAACGAAACCCGGAGATCGCGCACTTGCAAAATCACTGGGTGCGGACCCGGGGATCAAGGATGATGTAGATCATGTCGACAATGGCATTGGCGAGCACAACAAAGAATGACGCAAACAGCACCGTGGTCATGATGATCGGCAGATCAAGGTTCTGCAGCGCATCATAAGTGAGTTTGCCGATGCCTTGCAGTCCGAAAACAACTTCGGTGAGCAACGCCGAGCCTCCAACAAGTGCACCAAAATCAAGACCGAACAAGGTGACAAAACTGATCAATGATGTTCGCAAGGCGTGACGCAGGAGAATGCGGGTTTCCGAAAGGCCCTTGGCGCGGGCTGTACGAATGTAGTCTTCCTGCAGAGCCTCGGTAATGCTCGCCCTCAGCACCCGGCCATAAAGACCGATGTAAAGAATGGAGAGCGTGAACCACGGAATGACAAGGGTGAGAAACCAGCCTTTGGGATCGTCGCTGAAATTCTTGTAGCCCAGTGGCGGCACCCAGGAAAACATCCAGGTGTCGTGATAGCGGCTTTGGGTGATGAGATTCATGACCTCGCCCAGCCAGTACACCGGCATGGAAATGCCGATGAGGCCAAGGATCATCAATGTCTTGTCAATCACCGTGTCCTTGAAGGCGGCGGCGACAACACCGATGATGATGCTGAAAACCACCCATAGCACTGCGGCACCGATGACGAGCGACAGGGTGACAGGAATGGTGTCGAGAACCGCAGGCACCACCTTCCAGCCCCGGTTCACAAAGGATGTCAGGTCGCCGGTGATAAATATCTTCTTCATCATCAGGCCATATTGCACATAGAACGGCTGGTCAAAACCAAAGCTGATGCGCACTGCCTCGAGCACCTCAGGAGAGGCGTTGCGGCCGGCAATGCGGGCGGCGGGATCGGCACCTGGTGTTGCAAAGAAGATCAGAAACACCAGCATGCTGATGCCAAACATGACAAACAGCATTTGTCCCAGACGCTGCACGACGGCAAGAAACATCAGCCGCGCCCAAGCCGGATTTTGGAACGGGGATCAAGCGCATCACGCAAGCCGTCGCCCAGAATGTTCAGCGACAAGACAGAAATCACAATGGCAATGCCCGGTGCCAGTGCCACAACGGGCCGCGAATAGAGCAAGCCCTGCCCATCCTGGATGATGGTGCCCCAGCTTGCATCGGGTGGCTGCACGCCAATCGAGAGAAATGAAAGGGCTGACTCCGTCAGCATGTTGAGCGCCATCATGATCGGAACAAACACGATGAGGGTTGTGGTGACATTGGGCAGAATGTCCTTGAAGAGAATGCGGTGGCTGGGCGCACCGAGGCTGATGGACGCCAGCACAAATTCGCTTTTGCGCAATGACAAGACCTGGCCGCGAATGGGACGCGCCACATAGGGAATGTAGACGAGGCCGATGATGAAGATCGGCAACCACAGGCTCCCCGATTCAATTGTGATCGGCCCAATGCGAATGCCCTGTTGCAACAGCACGATGGAAAGTGAAATGGCCAACAGATAGATCGGAAAGGCCCAAAGCACATCAAGGATGCGCGACAGGATCATGTCGATTGCGCCGCCAAAAAAACCAGCAGCCATGCCAAGGACCGTTGCCACTACAAGTGTGAACAGTGTCGCCACACTTGCGATGAGCAATGAGTTTCGTCCGCCATAAAGCAACCGTGACATCACATCGCGGCCCTGGTTGTCGGCACCGAGGAAATAGCTGCCAAATTTCCATGTGGGGCCAATGGGGTTATAGCCGAGTCCGAGGCCTTCCGTTGACTGCTCCATCACCGGAATTTGTTGGCCTTCGATTGTGACTGTTGCATCCAATGTCGACCGGAACGGATTAACGCCGGACCATTTGGCGTAGACTGGTGCCAACATGCAAACCAGCACGACCAAGGTGAATACAATCAAAGCCGCAATCGCGGCGCGGTCACGCTGTAAACGACGAAAGGCCGTGGCCCAGGGGCCACGGCTTTTCTGTTGGAGTTGAATCGTTTCGGCAGTCACAGGTACAACTGTTACTTCACCCAGGACTGCGTCACCATCCAGTAGTATTGCGAGTTGAACTGGAAATTGCCAACCCGCTTCGAGATAAAGTCGAGATGCTTCGGCGTGAACAGGGCGGCGGCGGGTGCCTGGTCTGTCACAGCCTTGTCAATTTCAGCCCACATCTTGTTGGCGGCATCCGCGTCTGTGACGCCCAAAGCCAGGGCGGCATCCATCTTTGCCTGAATATCCTTGTCGCAGAAGCCGGCAATGTTGATCGAGCTGTCGGAGCCTTCGGTAAAGCTCGCACAGCCGAACAGGATGTTCAGGAAGTCCGATGCCGCCGGATAATCCTGATACCATTGCGTCACCGACATCTGCACCTTGTTGTTGGTATTCTGGATGTAGGTGAACTGGATATTGGTCGAGATCGGCTTGACCTCGGCGACATATCCGAGATCTGTCAGCACCGTTTGCAGATAGGTGCCAATGGCTTTCGGCACCGCCTTGTCTTCGACGATCAGTTGAACTTTCTGGCCCTTGGTGCCGGATTCCTCAACCAGCTGCTTGGCTTTCTCCATGTCAGGCGCTGACCATTTTTCACCTGGGTCTTTGGTATAGGGGCAATAGGGAATATGGCCCGGAAAACCCGGCGGCAAAACCTGGCAGATCGGTTGTGCCAGCACCGGGCCGCCAAACAGGTTGACCAGGGCTTTGCGGTCAAGCGCATAGCTGACGGCTTGGCGCGCCTTGACGTTGTCAAACGGCGCAAGCCGCGTGTTCATCGGCAAATACCACCAGGCGGTCAGCGGGGTGACAAACACCTGATCCTTGTTCTTGGTACCTATCTCGGCAAGACGGTCCGCTGGCGGTTCATCAAACATCCAGTCCGCCTCGCCATTCTGCACGGCGGTGACTTGCGCTTCCTGCGTGATGCCGAAATCATACTGCACAACATCGGGATAACCATCAGGTTGAGCCTGCTCGCTCCACACCTTGAAGTGGGGGTTGCGTGACATTGTCAAACCCTTGTTCGGGTCATAGGCCGAGATCATGTAAGCGCCTGTACCGGGCAGCGGATTGGTGCCGACATCTTCAACGGGCGAATCTGCGGGCAGGATTGCGGCGTGGGGCAATGACAGCTTGTCAAAAATTTCGGCATCGGGGCGCGTCAGGTTGATGGTCACGGTTCCCGCCGCTTCGTCGCCAATCACACCACCTTCAAGTGTGCAGGTCTTGGCGTCCTTGAGGCACTTGTCAGCACCAACAATCACCGAATAGAAACCACCAGCCGTCGGGCTCGACACCTTGAAGATGCGTTGCAGCGAGGCCACAACATCCTTGACACCCAAGTCGTGGCCATTCGAAAACTTGATGCCCTTGCGGATTTTGAACACATAGGTCTTGCCATCATTGGTGGCTGCCGGAATTTCTTCGGCCAAGTTGGCAACTTTCTTGAAGCCTTCGGCACCTGGGGCTTTCTGGAAGCCGACCAATCCATCATAGAGAGACTGGTAGATCTGCCAGTATTGCAGGGTGTAGTTGATATGGGGATCAACGGTGCCTGCGGCTGAGCCGGCCACCAGACGCATGGTGCCACCGCGGTGTTCGGCCTTGTACTCTGCCGATGCCGGATTGATTCCGGTCCAGGCCAGAAGTGCCGTTGCGACGCCTGCCAAAAGTAATTTCTTCATTTTTCTTTACTCCCTGTTGTTTTTAATCGTTGGCGTTGAGGAACGCGCCGACGCGTTTCATGCAGTCGGCTTTTTCCTCAACATGGGGCATGTGGCTGGACTGCGGAAAGACGTACCATGTGGAGCCTTTGATATTATCCTTGTAGGGCTGCACACAAGCCCGGGTCGCCTCATCAAAGTGGCCTGAAATGATATAGGTTGGCACATCGATCTTGTGCAGTTCCGGAATGATGTTCCAGGTCTTCAGGGTTCCCACCACAAAGAATTCATTGGGCCCGTTCATGACATGATAGACTGTGGGATTGCGGGCGACCTGATCGAATGTTGCTGTCACTTCCGGCGGAAATGGCACGACGCGGCAGACATGGCGCTCATACACCCACATGGTGGCCTTTTGGTATTCAGAATTGGCATAGTCACCAAGCTTCTCATACTTGTTCAGTGTATCCTGAATATCCTGCGGCATCTCCTGGCGCTGGCGCATGGCTTCCGACACCCAGAGTTCCATGGAAGCCGGAGAATTGGCGATGGTCAGGGACTTCAACCCCTCGGGCCTGCGCACGCCATATTCTGCCGCCAGCATGCCGCCCCAACTTTGGCCGAGAACGTGAAAGCCCTTGCGCTGGCCCAGGTGATCGACAAGATTGTTCAACTCATCAACAAACAGTTGCGGCGTCCAGAAATCGCCACCCTTGTCCGGCAGTAAAGTGGAATTACCGCAGCCCAATTGATCATAGTGGATGACAGCCCGGCCATCGCTGGCCAGCAATTTATAGGAATCAATGTAGTTGTGGCCCGCACCGGGCCCGCCATGCAGCAGGAAAACCGGCGGTTTGCCAGCGTTCAAGTCACCCGTGACACGGTACCAAGTCTCGTAGGGTCCAAACTTGGCACGTCCTTCAACTGACTTCATGTGCATACTCCTGCGGCAAAAGGCTAGCTCGCTCTGACGAAGCTTGCAATGGGGTGCGCGATTTGACAAGGCCAGAAAATTCGGCTGATCTTCGGGACATGCAATGTACACATACAATTCACAATCACCAGTGCCACCACGGTTGGAACAATGCCAATGTTCCCGTGCTCAGGATTGCACCAGGTGAAAGCATTGCGTTCAACACAGTTGACGCCTCAGGCGGGCAGATCACGGCAAAATCAAATTTGTCCGATCTTGCGCAACTCGATTTTGGCAAAGTCAATCCGGTCTGTGGTCCGGTTTTCATTGATGGCGCGGAACCGGGCGACGCCATCAAGGTGACGTTGCTGGAATTTGGCCCGTCGGGCTGGGGCTGGACCGCCAATATTCCGGGTTTTGGCCTGCTGGCGGACCAGTTCAAAGACCCGGCCCTGCACATCTGGAAATATGATGCCACAACGCTTGCGCCAGCGCTTTATGGTCCGGGCGGCAAAGTTCCGCTGAAGCCCTTCTGCGGCACCATCGGCTTGGCCCCTGCTGAACCCGGACAACATTCCGTTGTGCCACCCCGCCGCATGGGCGGAAATCTCGATATCCGAGACCTCACCGCTGGTACCGAACTTTATCTGCCGGTCGAAGTGAAGGGCGGCTTGTTCAGTGTGGGCGATACCCATGCTGCACAAGGTGACGGAGAAGTCTGCGGCACGGCAATAGAAAGCCCTTGCTCGGTCGCAGCAAAATTCGAATTGTTAAAAGGTGCTAACCTGGCTTTCCCGCGCTTTACAACGCCGGGGCCGGTGACGCGGCATCTGGATGGCAAGGGATATGAAGCAACAACCGGCATCGGTCCTGACCTGTTTGAAAATGCGCGCGCAGCCGTATCCGGCATGATCGATCTTCTGACCAAACGCTACAACATGAATGCCGTCGACGCCTACATGTTGTGTTCCGTGTGTGGCGATTTGCGGATCAGCGAAATCGTCGACATGCCGAACTGGGTGGTGTCGTTTTATTTCCCGCGCGTGGTGCTGGAATAGCCGATGATCCAGTATCAAGACAATTTGAGACGAATGCATTGTCGAATGCGTTCATGGTGGATGCAATACGAAATGCATGCGAATACTGCCCATTTCCAATTGCTGAAATTCGAAACATGTGCGATTCTGGTTGTAGAAGCTGAAGGCTGATCATGTCGTTGGCAATCGGTGGTCTTTGAATTTTTCCCGGAGCTGCAATTTGGAGATTTTTCCTGCGGCGGTGTGCGGAATTTCTTCGACGAAGGTGACGTCGTCAGGCATCCACCATTTGGCAATTTTACCTTCCAGATGCGCCATCACCTGGGCTTTGGAGAGATCTGCACCAGGCTTTTTGACAATGATGAGCAATGGCCGCTCATCCCATTTTGGGTGGGGCAAGCCAATGGCGGCTGCTTCTGCCACGCCAGCACAACCCACTGCAACATTCTCCAGCTCAATCGAGGAAATCCATTCGCCGCCAGACTTGATCACATCTTTTGAGCGATCCGTGATTTGCATGTAACCCCATTCATCAATGGTCGACACATCACCTGTGTCGAACCAACCTTCGGCATTGAACGCCTCTTCACCGTCACCCTTGAAATAGGCTTTGGCGATCCACGGCCCTTTGACCTTGAGGCGACCGAATGCTTTGCCATCGTGTTGAAGCGCGTTGTTCTCGTCATCGGTCAACTGCATTTCGACTCCAAAATAAGGCCGGCCTTGCTTGGCCCGCTGTTTCCATAGAAGTTCCTCGCCCAAATCTTGCAGTGATCCCTTGGGGCGGCAAACTGTGGCAATTGGGCTTGTCTCAGTCATGCCCCAAGCGTGAATGACGTCGACGTCGTATTTTTGCTTGAAGGCGCGCATCAATGATACGGGGCAAGAAGAGCCGCCAATCGCAACGCGATTCAAATCGGGCAGGGTGATGTGCGGATTGGCTTCGAGATGATTGAGCAGCATGAACCAGATGGTGGGGACGGCGGCTGACATCGTCACTTTTTCGTTCAGCAGCAATTCGCAGACCGATGCGCCGTCAAGTTTCGGGCCAGGCATAATCATGGTGGCACCCACCATCAGACTGGCATGGGCGAGGCCCCAGGCGTTGGCGTGGAACATCGGAACGACGGGTAGAACGGTGTCAACGGAACTGATCGCCAGACCATCTGCCGTCGTCGCCAGAAGGCCGTGCAAGACATTTGAGCGGTGCGAATAAAGCACACCCTTTGGCTTGCCCGTTGTACCACTGGTATAGCAAAGGCCACAGGCGGTGTTTTCGTCAAGTTCGGGCCAGACAAAAGTTTCGTCGCCCTCTGCGATCAGGTCTTCATAACAAACTGGATTTTTGAGGGTCGTCGACTCCGGCATATGGGCCCGGTCTGTCATGATGATGTAGCCCTTCACCGTCGGCAGCGTGTTTTGCAGCTTCTCGAACAGGGGCACAAATGTCAGGTCAAGGAATATCCATTGGTCTTCAGCATGGTTGATAATGTAATTTAGCTGTTCGGCAAACAGGCGGGGGTTCAGCGTGTGAACAACCGCACCCAGCCCCATGATGCCGTACCAGATTTCCATGTGGCGGTAGGTGTTCCAGGCCATGGTGGCCACGATCTGTCCGTGCTTGATACCGAGCCTTTGGCGGGCCGCATGTGCCAGTGCCCGGGAACGCCGATCAAGCTCGCGGTAGGTCTCCCGGTGGATGGGGCCTTCGACGCTGCGTGAAACAATTTCAGCCTCCCCATGCCATTGCGCCGCATGATCGAGCACGCGGTGTACCAACAGTGACCAGTCCTGCATAAGACCTTTCATGGCTTTCTCCCTGGTTGTGCTTCTGTGGCACGGTGCGCCCTTGGCACAATTCCATCGATTGTAAGGCTACATTCGGACTTGTTTCAAGATAGAAAGCGCCAACTTCCGGCAGGGCGTGACAGGGCGACAGAATGCGATTAGGCTCTTGCCATGAGTTCAATTCGGCTCAGGCTTTTTGATGAACAGGTTCCGAACAAATGCAAGCAGTCATCGCCGGATATGTCCGCTCTCCCTTCCATTTTGCCAACAAGGGCGCACTGGCAAAGACCAGGCCTGATGATTTGGCAGCCGCCGTGGTCAAGGGTCTGGTCAAGACGACAGGCGTCAATGCTGAGGATATTGAAGACCTGTTGATGGGCTGTGCTTTTCCAGAGGGCGAACAGGGCTTCAATGTGGCGCGGTTGATTTCATTCATTGCAGGCCTGCCGCAATCGGCGGGTGCCGCAACCATCAACCGCTTTTGTGGTTCCTCCATGCAAGCCATTCATTCGGCTGCTGGTGCCATTGCCATAGGCGCTGGCGAGGTTTTTGTTTGTGCCGGAATTGAAAGCATGAGCCGTGTCCCGATGATGGGTTTCAATCCCATGCCAAATCCTGAATTGGCCGAACACATGCCAGCTGCATACATTTCAATGGGCGTTACCGCCGAAAACGTTGCCAGGAAATATGGCATAACGCGGCAGTTGCAAGAAGAATTCGCCGTTGCCAGCCACGCCAAAGCAGCCAAGGCGCGACAAGAAGGAAAGCTCAAAGATGAAATCATCGCCGTGTCGTCAGTGGACGACGATGGCTGCATCAGGCCTGAAACCAATATGCAGGCACTGGCCGGGTTGAAACCGGCCTTCGATCAAAACGGTGTTGTGACAGCGGGCACTTCTTCACCCCTGACGGACGGTGCTGCGGCCTGCCTGGTGGTTTCGGAGGCTTACGCCAAAAAGCACAAGCTGCCTGTCCTCGCCCGTATCAAAAGCGTGGCGATTGCCGGATGCAGTCCCGAGTTGATGGGGATCGGGCCTGTCGTTGCAACACGCAAGGCTCTGGAACGTGCCAATCTCTCCATCAACGATATCGACATTATCGAACTCAACGAGGCTTTCGCGGCCCAAGCCATTGCCTGCCTGCGCGACCTCAATATCGATGCATCGAAAGTCAACATTGATGGTGGTGCCTTGGCACTCGGCCACCCACTTGGAGCCACGGGTGCACGCATTACCGGCAAAGCTGCGGCATTGTTGAAACGCGAAGGCAAGCGTTATGCGCTGGCCACCCAATGCATTGGCGGCGGGCAGGGCATCGCAACCATTCTTGAGGCGGTATCGTGATGATTTCAAAGGTCTGCGTTATCGGTTCCGGTGTGATGGGCAGCGGCATTGCGGCACAGGTGGCGAATGCAGGTTTTCCCGCCTTGCTGCTTGATATCGTTCCGCCAAATGCCACGGATCGAAGTGTGTTGGCGAAGACCGCTGTAGAAAAATTGCTG
>JANONM010000364.1:0-2406 GCA_031420855.1 Hyphomicrobiales bacterium | reverse complement strand
GCTGTCAGTTCCATCGTGCCGTGAGCACATCAAAAACGGTCCAACAACCCGCACTCCAAATGTTTACCCCGCGTGTTTCTTCAAAAACGCCACTGTCCTACCCCAAGCCAAATCGGCTGCTTGCTTATTGTATCTTGCGGCGTTGGTGTCGTTGTTGAACGCGTGGTTGGCGCCTTCGTACATGTGGATCTCGTATGATTTGCCGACGGCTTTGAGGGCGGTTTCGTAATCGGCAATGCCAGCATTGATGCGTTCGTCGAGGGAGGCGTAATGCAACATGAGAGGGGTCGCAATTTTCGGCACATCAGCGGCTGCGGCTTGCCTGCCATAATAGGCAACGCCAGCGGCAAGTGACGGGTCAGCAACCGCCAACGCATTCACCTGTCCGCCACCCCAGCAGAAACCCATGGCACCGACTTTACCATTGCCTTGCGCATGACCCTGCAGGGCTTTGATGGCAGCCTGCGAATAGGCGACGATGGCTTGCGGTTTCAATGCCCCAATCATCTCTTTGGCTTTTTCTTCATCGGCTGGTGTGCCTCCGGCCGGAGCCAGATAATCCGCTCCAAAGGCCACAAAGCCTTCGAGCGCCATGCGGCGTGTCACATCTTTGATATGCGGGTTGAGACCGCGGTTTTCGTGGATCACCAGAACGCCCGGCAATTTGCCGGTTGCCGCTTTCGGAACGGCCAGCAGGCCCCTGATGCCGGGGGCAATTTCACCCTCGGTGATGACCAAGCGCGGATCATCTTCGGGAACGATTGCGGCTTCCGCGTAATTATTTTCGAGTACGGGCAGAAGTGCTGTGGCCGCTGCGGCAGAACCAGCAACCAAGGTCAACTTGTCGAGAAAGCTGCGCCGCGACATACCGCCGTGGGTGTAGGTATCAAACAGCGTAATGATTTTCTGGTCCATGTCGTAGCTCCTCAGCGAAATTTCTGGCTGATTTGATGTTAGCCCAGAATCTGGCAAAGGGAAGGCGTGTTGCCGAATCTCCCCACTGCCTATGGTCTTGGTCAGGGTGCTGCCGTTGATGGGGCGCCGCTGACGGCGCGACTTGCCTTGCAGGCTTTATCACGCGGGGCGCATCTGTTTTGCCATGCGGGCTTTCTGATTGGCAGGCTGGTCCAAGCAGCCGATATCGGCAAGGATAAATCCCAGGCGGCATTTGCGCCCCAGCATCTGGACCTTGCCGAACTTTTTGCCTTTGTCTGCCCCGCCCAGGCCGCCGTGCCCACACCAAAAGGTTTGGCGCGGGCTTTGCTTTTGGGGGAGCAATCATCTGATGAAGCGGCGCTGAAGGCAGTGACAGAAGCCCTGCTGGCGCGTCTAACCAATCCAAAGCAGCCGCGATTGCGCGAAACGGCAGAGCAAGCGACGTTCCTGGCGCGGGCCAATTGGCCCTGGGCACCCTATGTGATGAAAGCCCTGCTCGCCGCCAATCCCAAACTTGATGTCGGTGCCTTTGCCTCAGGCCTTAATGTCTGGGACCGGGTAGATGAATGGGAAGAGTCGGGCCCTGCCCCCAAAGGTGATCAACAGCCGGTGACTGCTGAAGAAGCGCAGAAGATGTTGCGGGACGCACTCGGCAGCGATTCAGAATCACGGCCTCAACAACGCGCCTATGCTGCTGCGGCCACCCATGGTTTTGAACCCCGGCAATCGCCAGCCTTCAATAACATTCTGCTGGCGGAAGCTGGCACGGGATTGGGCAAGACCATGGGCTATCTGGCCCCTTCATGGGTGTGGGCCCGGAAAAATGGCAGGCCTGTGTGGCTTTCCACCTATACCAAAAATCTGCAACGGCAACTTGACCAGGAAACCACGCGGCTGTTGCCAGACCCGCAGGAACGCCAAAACAAAATCGTCATCCGCAAGGGCCGCGAAAATTATCTATGCCTGCTCAACATGCAAGAAACCTTTGGCCGCTTGCAGGCGCAAGGCCCACGCGGCGCTTTGCTGGCTGCACTGCTGGCACGCTGGGCAAGGGTGAGCCGGGATGGTGATTTGATCGGCGGGGATTTTCCGTCGTGGATAATGGGTCTGTTTCCTGAGACTGGTTTTGATGGCGACATCAAGTTTCCCTCGCCGCAGTCGCTGGGCCTGACGGATCGGCGGGGCGAATGTATCTATGTCGCCTGCCCGCACTACAAGCGTTGCTTTATCGAAAAAGGCCAACGGGCCGCCCGCAATGCTTCGCTGGTCATCGCCAATCATGCGTTAGTCTTACATCAGGCGGCGGTAGATCATGCCTTGGGGCTGGCGGTGACCGAGGAAGAAGAAGTGGCACCCGGCGGCTTGAAACGCATTGTCTTTGATGAAGGTCATCATTTGTTTGATGCGGCAGACGGTGCATTTTCGTCGCACCTGACGGCGCGTGAAGCGGCGGAGTTGCGGCGCTGGTTG
>JANONM010000363.1:0-2816 GCA_031420855.1 Hyphomicrobiales bacterium | reverse complement strand
GTGCTGTTTGTGGTGGGAACGGCTTTTCTGTTGCTGGCCCTGGCCCTGTTGATTGTGCTGTTTCCCGTTGCCTTGAAGCTTTTGAATACTTTTGCAGGCGGCGTTCCCTTTGGACTGAGCCAGCTTGATGTCTGGCGCTTTCCCCTGGCGATCCTTTTGTTGTTGATCGGTGTGTTGGCAGCCCATCGCTTCCTGCCAGCCAAAACCATGACGCTGCGGACCATCTTGCCCGGCGTTATTCTCACCGTCGTCGGCTGGATCATCATGTCGGCCGGATTTTCCTACTGGCTGGTGAATTTCAATTCTTTTGCCTCAACCTATGCCTCGCTGTCCGGCATATTCGCTGCCATGTTTTTTGTTTACCTCGCGGCACTGTTGTTGATTGCAGGTGGTGAACTGAACCGGGTGTTGGTGCTGCTCCGGTTGAAACGCAGCCTCGCCAACCGGGATCGGCACCAATAGTTGCATTTTAGACTTATTCTTCAGCAAACCTTGTGTCCGACTAGGTATGATCCCTTCGGGAGGCAACACAACTTGTATTTCCGTCACACGGAAAGGTGATGAGGATCATCATGTTCGACTCTGCATTTTCAGTCGCGTCATCGCTGTGGACCAATTTTCATGCCTGGCATTTCGAGAGCCAGATCAACCAGGCAATGATTGCCATCAGTGTCTTGTCGGCACTGCTGATCACCCGCGTCACCGGATCGACGGGACTGATCACAATTCCTGCAAGTTTTGTCATTCTCTACGTCGCCGCCATGATGGGCAATTTTGGCGGTTCAACCATTCCGATGACAGAAATTGGTATTTTCCAAAAAGCCGTATTCTTTTCAGTGATCGGCCATTTCTTCGGTGGCCTGCTGGTGCTTGGCATTTTCAAAGTGGCAGATCGCTGAACTGAGCTTGCGCCAACTGGCTTGACTTCACGCCGCACTTCCGCTTTATCCGCACGACTACACCCGGAAGAGCATCTTCCGGGTTATTGTGCGCTGTCCGAGGGCACCTGCGGTTTTCACCAACCGGGATCATAAAGACTGCTTTTTCAATGGGTTGGAAAGCAGCTCCGAAGGGCGCGAGAGAGAAGGAAGAAATGTACGCAGTCATCAAGACGGGCGGCAAGCAATATCGCGTTGCCGCCAACGACAAGATTCTGATTGAAAAGCTGGAAGGTTCAGCTGGCGACCAGGTGACCTTCACCGACGTGTTGCTGGTGGCCAATGGCGGTTCCGTGGATATTGGTGCACCCTTGGTTTCGGGTGCCACTGTAATGGGCGAAATCGCCGCCCAGGAAAAAGCCGACACGGTTTATATTTTCAAGAAGCGCCGCCGCAAACATTACCGCCGCCGCAACGGCCACCGCCAATTGCTCACTTCAGTCACCATCACCGACATTCTGACTGGTGGTGCCAAGCCCGCTGCCAAGGCTGAAAAGCCTGCTGCTGAGGCAGTTGCGTTGGTGGCACCAGTTGATGGCAAGTCCGATGACATTTCCCTGATTGGTGGCATTGGCCCCAAGATGGAAGCTGGCATGCGTGAACTGGGCTATCACACCTTTGCAAGCATCGCCGCCATGAGCGGGGATGACATCGAAAATGCTGAAACCCACCTGAAACAAAAGGGCCGCTTTGCCCGCGAGGAATGGATTGAACAGGCCAAGGAACTCTTGGATGGCAAACCACCCCGCGCCAAAACCGACCGCGCCCGTACCTGAACGAAACCAGAGGAGACTGATCCATGGCACATAAAAAAGCAGGCGGTTCATCCCGCAACGGCCGCGACACCGCAGGCCGCCGATTGGGCGTCAAGTTGTTTGGTGGCGAACAGGCCATTCCCGGCAACATCATCATCCGCCAGCGCGGCACCAAGGTGCATCCCGGCACCGGCGTTGGCATTGGCAAGGACCATACGATTTTTGCGATGGTCACAGGCACCGTGGAATTCCGCGGCACCAAGAACAACAAGCAGCTGGTTTCGGTCATCACCGCGAAAGCCGCTGAATAACCACCAGCTCACACTGGTCCATTGGACCATTATTTGATTTGGATGGGAATTGAATTGAACGGGAAGCTGGGCCACCATCTTCCCGTTTTGTTGTTTGGAATCCGCCATGGACCGCATCATTGAAACCGGGAGATTGCTGTTGCGTCCCTTGCGCGATGACGACGCAATCACCATTGCCACACTGATCAACGACTACGAAATTTCAAAAAACCTCGCCCGCGTGCCGTTTCCCTACACCTTGGCGGACGCTGGGGAATTTCTGGACTGGCTAAAAACCTGCACCATGCAATCCCGTTTCAGCGCCATCTGCCTGAAAGACTCCGGCGATAGTTTGCAAGGCATCATCAGTTACGAGTGGAGCGAAGCCAAACAAAATGCCGAGCTTGGCTATTGGCTGGTCAAAGACCATTGGGGCAAGGGCCTGATGAGC
Organism: Hyphomicrobiales bacterium; assembly: GCA_031420855.1. Taxonomy (GTDB): domain Bacteria; phylum Pseudomonadota; class Alphaproteobacteria; order Rhizobiales; family Aestuariivirgaceae; genus Aestuariivirga. The sequence goes on along the minus strand of JANONM010000363.1, from coordinate 382 downwards.
GAAGCCGCCAGGGCCATGGTCAATCACGCCTTCAGTGTGGCAGGGGTCGACGTCATCGTTTCCTGTTACTTCGATGAAAATCCGGTGTCTGGAAAAGTCTTGCGCAATGCAGGTTTTGAAACAGTTGGCGCTTGCCTGCAAATGTCAAAAGCCCAAGGCAGGGAAGTGCCGGTCACCAATATGCGGCTGACCCGGGAGAGGTGGGACCAGGTTGTTAGTTTGTGACCAAGGGACCTCATCCGTCGCTTCGCGCCACCTTCTCCACGAAGGCGTGGAGAAGGGACAACTTTGCTACATGTCCCTTCTCCATCGCAGATGGAGAAGGTGGCCCGAAGGGTCGGATGAGGTCCCTTCGGTCATCACGTCAACTAAAACACCCGGT
>JANONM010000362.1:0-1787 GCA_031420855.1 Hyphomicrobiales bacterium | reverse complement strand
CCAGCTCCGACATCCCAAAGAATCTGGTCAGGCGCGGGTGCCAGTGCGGCCAGAGTAGCTGCCCGGATTTCGCGTTTGGTAATCTTGCCGTCGTGTTGGAATGCATCCTCGGGAAGGCCCGACAAACGCGACCAGATTTTGGCGTGGGGCGAGGCATGGCAATGAACGGCAAGGGTGTTCAGTGGTGACCACTCAATTGACGGAACTTTGTTTGCCGCAAAACTTGTGAGGCGTTCGTTGGGTCCATTGAGGTTTTCGAGGACTGTGACCTGGGAAAATTCAAATCCCCGTACCACCAATCTGCGACAAACTTCGGCGATGGATGTTTCATCCTCGGTGAGGATCAGCAGTTTTGCATCAGGTTGGATGAAGGCTTCCACATTGGCAGCAGGACGGCCATGGATGGTGAAGCAATCACAGTCGGGCAGGGACCAGCCCATATGGGCTGCCACCAGCGAAAAAGCGGAGAGATGCGTGATGATGTTGATGTCAGATTTTGGAATGATGGTCAGGATTTTGCGCGCCACACCGAAGTTCATGGGGTCGCCGGTCGCAAGAATTACGGTGGCTTTGCCGACAAGTGGTTTCAGTTGTTCAACAACGGCGGAAAATGGTTGTGGCCATTGGTGAAGTTGGGCAGATGTGGTGGGCAACATGGCGAGGGTGCGGGCGGAACCAATGATATGGGCTGCTGCCTGAATGGATTGACGGGCCTTGGCAGAAAGTCCGTCCCAGCCGTCTTCGCCAATGCCAATGATGCTGAGCCAAGGGGTCATGGCGAATCTCCCGTTAATGCATTGATCACCGACGATGCCATGGCTGAACCGCCTCTGCGCCCTGAGATCGTGGCGAAGGGAATGCCGCGTGGATTGGCGGCGAGTTCGGCTTTGCTTTCTGCGGCTCCGACGAAACCGACGGGAAAGCCGATAATGCATGCAGGCTTTGGTGCGCCGGCATCGATCATTTCGAGCAGGGCGAAAAGGGCCGTTGGCGCGTTGCCGATGACAATGATTGCGCCTGCCAATCTTGGCAACCAGAGTGCGGTGGCGGCAGCGGAGCGGGTAATGGACTTGGCGATGCCAATTTTTCTGGCGGACGGATCGTTCAGTGTACAGATGATGTCGTTGCCCGTTGTTATTTGGCGGGCGATAATGCCGTGGCGCACCATTTCGGCATCGACGAAAATTGGTGCCGTTTTGTTGAGTGCATTGGCAGCGGCTTCGGCGAAGTCTGGCGAGATGACAAGGTCATCGACGATGTCCAGCATGCCGCAGGCGTGAATGATCCGGGTTGCGATGTGCCGTGCATTTTCCGGAATCGAGGAAAAGTTCGCTTCGGCCCGGATCATTTCAAATGACCGAGCATAGATGGCTGCGGGATCGCGGAGATAGTCCATCACTTCTTCAACATGCTCACCGGGCCCAATGGATGATCCGCATGCGGATAAATGGCATGGGTATGGTCGCCATGGTTATGGCTGTGTGCCGCAGGCTTAGACGCAAGTTTGAAGGGCCCATGCTGGCAGAGCCCTGTGCAGTTTCCTGATGCATCACAAAATTTGCATTCCTTGGCACTCATGCCTTCAACATGGTGGTGGTGGCTTTCCTGCGCAGCACCCACTTCCGCCTCAAACCCCAGAACTTGCGTGCGATACTTGCACATCTGGCAATTCATGGCGATGTCGCCGGAGATGATTTGTTCGATGCGTTCGACAAAGGTTTCGACAACTGAAAGATGATCGTTGAGGTAAGGGGCTTTGAGGAATTCGACGTGTGGATATTTTGCCG
>JANONM010000361.1:0-5824 GCA_031420855.1 Hyphomicrobiales bacterium | reverse complement strand
TTTCTGCCAGATGGTTTTGCCACCACGATTGATGCGGCTCATGCCTTCGATGTGAAGGGGTGCCGTGCCCGCAATCATTTCAGGGCCAATGGAACAGTGGCGCAGCTTTGAATGGGCGAGGAACAAGTAGTTCTGCCGTTCCGTCACATGATCGGAATATTCGTTGCCCAAGGCAAAACCAAGACGCACCGGTCGGCCATTGTCATCGATGAGATAGAGGCCAGCGACTTCTGGCTCTTCTCCGCCATCCAGAGCAAAGGAAGGTTTGGGCAGCGCCCCACCCGGCGGCACCAGCCAGCGCCCGTCTCCCTTGTAAAACCATTCCGGCTGTACACCCGCCACACCCTTTGCCGGACGCCCGCCTTCCAGCCCCAACTTGAACATGCGCAGCGAATCGGTAAGCGTTTCAGCACCACCATCCAGCTTCTTGTGCATGGAATCCCGCGCCGACGCCGATCCAAGATGGGTCAACCCGGTTCCCGTGATAATACAATGGGCGGGATCATCATGGGTGACCGGCGGCAGCACCCGCTTTTCTTTCAAAGCAGCGGCATAGTCTTCGGGTCGTGATGATGCCAGTTCCGCCACAAGACCCGCCAATTTCTTTTTTTCAGAAAATGCCCGCTTCGCCAGTTGCAATGTCGAAGTCACCCCCTTCAACCCGTGCAATTGGCCACCTGCCACCACACCAACACAGCGCTTGCCTTTTTCATTGTGGAATTGAACGATGTTCATGCAAATTGCCTTTCATCCTGAAAAACTGTTTTTGAGCAGGCCCTTCACACCGGGCTTGAAAGTGAAAATACCCCCTTGCTCCGGGTACTTCGCCAACACATCTGCCGATACATGGGCCCGCGATGTGGTGAGATAAAGCGTATCCAGATCAGCCCCACCAAACACCGGGCATGTCACCCGTGTGGCAGGCACATCAATCTTTTGGACAATCCGGCCCTTGGGATCAATGCGCAAAACACAAGACCCTTCCCAGCGGGCGGACCACAGATAGCCCTCAGCATCAACCGTCGCCCCATCCGGATAGCCATGATCCCTGTTGTCGTTCAGCACTCGCCGATTGCTGATCCGACCTTCTTGCCCGTCAAAATCATAGGCATAGATCACCTGGTTTTTGGAGTCGGAGAAATAGAAGGTTTTACCATCTGGTGACCAGCAAGGCCCATTGGAAACACCGACCTTTGATTCCATGATCCGCCAGCTGCCATCGTCGTCTACGCAAAACAGGTTTCCCGTATCAGCCGTGATGTCGAGGTCTTCGCCAGCCGGACCAATGTTTTGCATCATCGATCCGATCCAAAACCTCCCTTGCGGATCACATGCGCCATCATTCATGCGGTTGCGGGGCAAGTCTGTTTCCGGTTTGCAAAACGGCGTTGTCAAGCCTGTTTCTGGATCAAACCCATAAACACCATCCTCACCCCCAACGATAAACCCGCCAGACTTTCTTCTTGCCATGGCCGTCACCAATAGGGGCAAAATCCAGATTTGATGATCGCCAGTTACAGGCGAAAAGCGGTGGATGCGCGAGGGCCGCGCAATATCCAGCCACCACAAGCTTTGGCTGTCCGCATCCCACAACACTCCCTCGCCCAAACTGTCGCGCGCAGCCACAACACACGTTACTTCAATTGCTGACAACACCTGTACCCCCCGCTTGAGCACCTTGTTTAACCCATTTCAATTGTAATACAAAAGCTGAATTACAAAACTTTAATGTAGCAGGCACTTGTATAGCCAAAATTCAAACCCACCTGTCCAACGTGGCGCCGGGCCCCTCTGGCAGGTAGACGCATGTCTCCTGCGATGTCGGAACCATTGGTCTTGAACGAATAACCAAATGGAGCCCGGTATGGAGCAGTTTCTTGCGCTGGCAACAGCAGATTTTTTAGGCACCCCCACTTATTTTTGGCTGATTTTTCTCGGCGTCGTTGCCAGCTTGCTGGTGCTTGACCTTGGCGTTCTGCATAAGCACGACAAAGAGATCAGCGCCAAAGAGAGTTTCGTCCTCTATGGCGGCTATGTTGCCATCGCCATGGTCTTCGGTGCCTGGGTGTGGTGGTCGCGCGGTGCGCAAAGTGGCCTCGAATTCTACACGGGATATGTCATTGAACAGTCGCTGGCCATGGACAACATCTTTGTCATTGCCACGATTTTCACCTACTTCGCCGTGCCAAGGGCCTACCAGCACCGCGTATTGTTCTGGGGCATTATCGGCGCCATCGTCATGCGCGCCATCATGATTGGTTTCGGCGCTGCCCTTGTCACCCAATTCTCCTGGATACTCTATGTTTTTGGCGCCTTTCTGGTTTTCACCGGGGCAAAAATGTTTACGGCTGGAGATGGCAAGGCCGAGTTTGAAGAAAACATGGTCCTAAAATGGTTGCGCGGGCATTTCAACATCACGCCCGATTTTCACGGCCATGATTTCACTGCGAAACTTCCCGATCCCAAAACCGGCAAGCTGGTAACCTGGTTGACACCACTTGCTGTTGCCTTGATTCTGGTTGAATTTGTTGACCTGATTTTCGCAGTTGATTCAGTTCCCGCCATTTTTGCAGTGACCCTTGATCCCTTTATTGTCTACACCTCCAACATATTTGCCATTCTTGGATTGCGCTCTTTGTACTTCGCCCTTGCGGCTGCCATGCACCGCTTCAAATATCTCAAGATTGCACTCGCCGTCATTCTGGTGCTCGTTGGCACCAAGATTTTCCTGGTGCCACTTGGAATCAAGGTTGATACGTTGCTGTCGCTGATTGTCACCTTGGCCATTCTGGCGGCGGGCATCGTCTACTCGCTCTGGAAAACCAGAAATAACCCGGTTGAAAGTCAAGTCTAAGTTCTCCTTGCCTTTCGGGGGAGGTCGGATATTTATCGCGGTTGATCAGACCTTTCTGATTTGCCATGCAAGCTCAAGGAAAAACCATGAAAAAACTTGAACATCTGATCGAGAACACCATTCTTGCATCACGCTGGATTCTCGTGGTTTTTTATCTCGGTCTGGCAGCGGCGCTGGGCCTCTACGCCATTTCATTCGTGCGCAAACTTTGGGAGTATTTCTCGAAGGTCATGGTGCTGGAGGAAACCGACGCCATCCTGAAAATCCTCAGCCTGATTGATGCCAGCCTCGTTGCCAGCCTGGTCGTCATGGTCATGATTTCGGGTTATGAAAACTTCGTCAGCCGCTTTGACAATGTCGATGAACAGAGCGCTGAATTGACGTGGCTCGGCAAGATTGATGCAAGCTCGCTCAAGATCAAGGTGGCCTCCACCATCGTCGCCATTTCATCAATCCACCTGCTGCAGGTTTTTCTCAACGTCGACAAATACACCGACAGCAAAATCATGTGGCTCACCATCATCCACATGGCCTTCGTTTTTTCGGCTTTACTGCTGGCCTATATCGACAAAGTGATTACTTCCACCAAAAAATGAATGCTCACGTCCAAACCCGAAAGTAAAACCATGTCGCGCATTGCCTATGTCAACGGTAGTTATGTTCCGGAATCTGATGCCAGGATTTCAATTTTTGATCGGGGATTCCTGTTTGCCGATGGCGTTTATGAGGTGACCCCCATCGTCAACGGAAAACTCGTGGACTATGACGCCCATATGGAAAGGCTGGAGCGTTCACTCATCGAATTGCGCATGGCCTGGCCTTGCAGCAAGGATGCGATGCAGGCCATGCATCTTGAGCTGATCAAGCGCAACACGTTGCATGAAGGCATCATCTACATGCAGGTCACACGCGGTGTGGCTGACCGCATGTTCAATTTCCCCAAGGACATCACCTCGTCACTCGTGGCCTTTCCGCAGGTCATGGCTCTGGTGGATAATCCCAATGCCCGCACAGGTGTCAAGATCATCACCACCCCGGATATTCGCTGGCTGCGCCGTGATATCAAGTCGGTGATGCTGCTGGCTCCGGTGCTCGGTAAACAGGAAGCCTATGAAAAAGGTGCGGCCGAAGCTTGGATGGTGGAAGATGGCATGATCACCGAAGGCACATCTTCCAACGCCTATATCGTCAAGAACGACACCATCATCACCCGACCCCTTTCCAATCTCATTCTCGCAGGCTGCACCCGCCGTGCACTTTTCCGCTTATCACAGGAACACGGCGTAAAAATTGAGGAACGCCTGTTTACGCCACAAGAAGCTTACGATGCCGATGAAGCCTTCCTCACCTCAGCCTCGCAATTCGTCATGCCGATTACTGAGATTGATGGCAAACGTGTGGGTGGCGGGCAACCAGGGCCAGTGACGCGAAAACTGCGCGAGCTGTTTCTGGAAGAAGCCCAGGCCGCTTGAAGCTGACAACTGACTGACAGGTTGCGACCACGAACTGTCAGCAGGGATATCGCACATTGATCCTCGTCAACGACTTTCATGACAATACGAGGAGAAAAACCATGTTGAAAATATCACTGCTTGCGTCTGCCTTTGCCCTTGCACTTTTTGGTGCAGCACAGGCCGGAGCACCCACCATCAACGCATCAGATACATTGTTGAAGATACAAGCTTCACCCTTGATGCAACTGGCCGATTCTGACGGCGACGGCGGCAATTCAGGTGGCGGCGACAGCGACAGCGACTCAGATAGCAATGATTCTGATGACGACAGTTCGGACGACCACGGTGGTGGTGCCAGCAACAATGACAGCAACGATGCCAGTAACGATGACAGTTCCCAAACCGTCAGCGGCCGCAAGAAGCCGCGCATTCCCGGCGGTTCAGGCTGCGATGATGCAGGCGACATCGCCGAACATCCTGAGTGCTCACCAAACTGAATATGCGCGAGTCAGACCAATGGCCGGATGAATGACCGCATCAATGGCTGTTTGCAGAAGTCGCATGTTGCCCCCACCTCCGCCCCTTTGGGGCACCTCCTCCCCGATGAAGAATCGGGGTGGAGGGCGTGGATTGAAGACCGATTTCCATCAAGTGCCCTCCAACCCGCCCCTTCGGCGGGGAGGAGGTGGCCGAAGGCCGGAGGTGGGGGATGCAGGCGAATTTTTCAACCTTTTCAGTCGAATGCAGAGCGTTGGTTCAAATGGCCGTTGGTCTTATCTCTGGCTGTCCCGCCAGTTCGGATTGATCCAGGGCTGGAGATTGGACGCCGGCAAGGGCTCGCGTCCCAGGATCATGTCGCTGGCTTTTTCTCCTATCATCAAGGTGGGAGAGTTGAGGTTGCCATTTGTCACTTGCGGCATGATTGATGAATCAACCACCCGCAAGTTCTCAACCCCAATCACCCGACATTCCGAATCCACAACTGCCGAAGCATCGTTCGCATCTCCCATCTTGCAGGTGCCGCAGGGATGATAGGCGCTTTCGCAATGTCTGCGGATAAAGCCGTCGATCTCATCATCCGACTGCACGCCTGATCCCGGCTGGATTTCTTCGGCGCGGAAAGGCTCCAGCGCCTTTTGCTGCATGATTTCGCGGGTGTGCCGGATGGCGCTGCGAAATTCTGTCCAGTCGTCGGGATGCGACATGTAGTTGAAAAGAATTTCCGGGCTTTCATCAGGCTTGTTGCCACGAATCCGCACATGGCCCCGCGACTTGCTGCGCATCGGCCCCACATGCACTTGAAACCCATGACCGGGGAAAGCCAACTTGCCGTCATAGCGCACGGCTGCGGGAATGAAGTGATACTGGATATCGGGATATTCGATGCCGGCGCGCGAGCGGATGAAGCCACAGCTTTCAAAGTGGTTGGTTGATCCCAAACCCGATTGGAACAACATCCACTCCGCCCCGATCATGCCCTTGGACAAAATGTTGAGTTTGCCATTGAGGGTGATCG
>JANONM010000360.1:0-1831 GCA_031420855.1 Hyphomicrobiales bacterium | reverse complement strand
GAAAATCGATGCCGCCAATACCGCCGTTGCATGGCCTTCGGTGATGCCTTCCACCAAATGTTGCAAAGTGCCAACGCCGCCTGATGCGATGACAGGAATGTTGACAGCATCCGCAATCGTCCGGGTGAAAGCAATGTTGAAACCGCTGCCCGTCCCATCGCGGTCCATTGACGTCAGCATCAATTCGCCAGCACCCAGTGCGGTCACCTGTTTGGCGAATGCAACAGCATCAATGCCCGTTGCCTTCCTGCCGCCATGGGTGAAGATCTCAAATTTTCCGGGTGCGGTTTGCTTTCCGTCAATCGAAACGACAATGCACTGGCTGCCAAATTTCTCTGCCGCCTGCTTGACAAATTCCGGATTTGAAACTGCCGCTGAATTGATCGACACTTTGTCAGCGCCCGCCAAAAGCAAATTGCGGATGTCATCCAATGTGCGCACACCTCCGCCAACCGTGAGGGGCATGAAACAGGCTTCGGCGGTGCGTTTCACCACATCCAGCATCGTGCCCCGATTTTCGTGGGTCGCCACAATATCGAGAAAGCACAATTCATCAGCCCCCGCCGCGTCGTAGGCGCGGGCCGCCTCAACCGGATCACCGGCATCGCGCAGGTCAACGAAGTTGACGCCTTTGACCACACGGCCATCTTTCACATCGAGGCAGGGAATGACCCGGGCTTTCAGCATCCATTGGTCTCCATGATGAGATTCAATGCCGCAGCGGAATCAAGCCTGCCGTCATAAAGTGCGCGTCCTGTGATGGCACCTGCAAGCTTTCGCGCATCGGCACTCATCATGCGTTTGATATCGTCCATCGACGCCAATCCGCCTGAGGCAATGACGGGAATTGACACTGCTTCTGCAAGTTCAATTGTCGATGCCCAATTGATACCCGTCAGAATGCCGTCGCGGTCAATGTCGGTGTAGATGATGGCGGCCACGCCTGCACCTTCAAATTTTTTCGCCAGTTCGATAACGCCAAGCGAGGATGCTTCGGCCCAGCCCTCCACAGCCACCTTGCCACCCTTGGCGTCAATGCCGACAGCGACTTGGCCGGGAAACAGTTTGCAAGCTTCAATGACAAGTGCCGGATTTCGTACCGCCACAGTGCCCAGGATCACCCGTGCCAGACCCTTGCTGAGCCAGCCTTCAATATGTTGCAAGGTGCGAATGCCTCCTCCGAGTTGTACCGGATTTTTTGTCGCCTTGAGAATGGCCTCAACTGCTGCGCCATTTACCGACTGGCCTTCAAACGCACCGTTGAGGTCCACAACATGCAGCCATGTGAAACCCTGTTTTTCGAATGCCAAGGCCTGAGCTCCAGGACTATCGTTGTAAATCGTGGCTTGTGTCATGTCGCCAAGCTTGAGGCGAACGCACTTGCCGTCTTTCAGGTCAATGGCGGGAAAAAGTATCATGGTTTCCACCGCAGGAAATTTGCAATCAACGCCAGACCAAGGGCCTGACTTTTTTCTGGATGAAATTGCGTGCCGACAATGTTTTCATAGCCAACCATCGCTGTTATCGGTCCTGCATAATCCGTAGTGGCAATGCAGTCTTCCGGCAATGCGGTTTCAAGATGATAGGAGTGGACGAAATAGGCGTGCAGTCCCGAAGGTCCAGTTTCAATGTCTCTTAACAGGGCGTGTGACGAGTGCACATCCAAGGTGTTCCAGCCCATGTGCGGAATTTTCAAAGTGCTGTCATCGGGCGAAATCTTCACCACATCACCCGCCAACCAACCGAGGCCCGACGTGGTCTCGTGTTCAAGCCCCCGCGTGGCCAATAATTGCATGCCCACACAAATACCCAAAAATGGAAAACCACCGAC
>JANONM010000359.1:0-8888 GCA_031420855.1 Hyphomicrobiales bacterium | reverse complement strand
CCGGGTGATGATGTAATCGTGTATTGCCGAATTGGTGAGCGATCTAGCCACACTTGGTTTGTCCTTAAGTACTTGCTTGGTTACCCGAGAGTCAGGAACTACGATGGTTCATGGACTGAGTGGGGTGCCAGTGAACAAACTGTTGCGATCGGGTCTGATTGACGCAAGTTATAACAAGTGTTATATCAACATTTATGAACAAGCATGTCACCATCTCAACGTCAAAAATTACCACCCTTGGCAATTCCGTTGGCATAACCTTGCCCAAGGAAGTGCTTGCCCTGTTGCGCGTCAACAAGGGCGACAGTCTTTGTTTCACTGAAACACCTGACGGCGTTCTGCTAACACCTTACAGCAAGGAATTCGTTGAGCAGATGGAAGCTGCCGAAATTGTTATGCGTGAAAACCGAGATGCACTTCGGGAACTTGCTAAATAACAATGCAAGAACCCGTTTGGCTGAACACGGAACTCGTCGTCAGAATGCACATGAGGCAAATTGCAGAACATGGTGGCGGTTCTGGATTGCGCGACAGTGGATTGCTTGAATCAGCGCTCAAAAGACCAATCTCAAAATTCCATTATGGCAAGCCGGACAAAGCCGAATTGGCCGCCGCCTATGCCTTTGGCATTGCGCGAAATCATCCATTTATTGACGGTAACAAACGCACTGCGTTGGTTGCATCATTCACATTTCTATACTTGAATGGTGATGCGGTTATCTCAAGTCAGGCAGAAAACGTAACAATATTCTTGTCTCTCGCAGCAGGAAACATGTCGGAAGAAGAATTGGCAATCTGGTTTCGGGCAAACTTGAAAGAATTGTAAACTATCGCACCGGCGGCGCATACAAAACACCGCCTTTGTCCCATGCTGCATTCAATCCCCGTTCGATTTGCAGCTTCGATCCCACTCCCACATTGCGGTCAAAAATCTCGCCATAATTTCCTACAGCAGCAATCGCACGCGCTGCCCAATCTGCATCAAGACCGAGGTCGACGCCAAATGTGCCTTCCAATCCCAACAACCGCCGTACACCCGGCTTTTTGGATTTGGCCTTGGCTTCGGCAACACCGGGGCCACGAAGTTCCAGCTCTTCGGCATTAATCAACGCAAACAAAGTCCATCGCGCGATATTGAACCATTGCTCATCACCACTGCGCACCGCTGGCCCCAAGGGTTCCTTGGAAATCACTTCAGCCAGCACCACGCTTTCATCGGGCCTGCCCAATTTCAAACGAATGGCATAGAGCTGCGATTGATCAGCCGTATAGGCATCGCATTCATTGTTCTCATAGGCTGCAATGGCGGCGGCAGGTTTGTCATAAACTTTGGCTGTATAGGCCAATTCCTTTTCCTTGAAGAAATCATCCACATTGGCTTGCGTCGTTGTGCCCGACACAAAACAAATGGCGGCCTGGCTCATGTTGAATACTGATGTCACGCCCGAAAGTTTCTTCACCAGAAAACCTTGGCCATCATGATAGCTCACACCTACAAAACGCATGGGCCATTTGGTCTCGCGTTCCATTGTCCACGTCGTGTTGCGGGCCAAAACGTCAACCGCACCCGATTTCAGTTTTTCAAATCGGTCCTGGGCCGTTAGTCCGACAAACTCAACCTTGTTGCCGTCGCCTAAAACCGCTGCTGCAAGGGCGCGGCAATAGTCCACATCAAGTCCGGCCCATACACCATCTGCTGATTTATCGGCAAAGCCCAAAAGGCCGGTGTTGACACCGCAATTGAGTTTGCCACGGGCTTTGACATCATCAAGCGTCGAGGCCCCGGCATTTCCGGCCGACAGCAAGGCTACAGCAGCGACACAAGACAACAGCAATTTGCGCATTTGGCGAATCCCAAGGATTAAACGTGCCGGACCATAACCCGCGCCATCCAAGCTGCCAAGCACTGGCTTTCAGAACAACTTGGGCAAGACTTCGCAAAGGTCAACCGCATTGGTGAAAGTATGGCAAGCGGGTTTTGTGGGTCGATCTATCATCACAACGGCAACACCATTGGCGCTTGCCGCAGCAAGTTTTGCAAATGTTGCATTGCCACCTGCATTCTTGCTCAAAAGGTGTGAAATGTCATGCTGTCGCATGGTTTCGATTTCTTGTTCCGGCGAATAGGGAGGTCGGTCAAGCAAGCTGTGCCACTGCACGGGCAAGTTTTCGGCCAGCGGTTCAATTGTCCGAATGACTCCACTCAAATCGGGGCGCGACAGCAATCCGCAAAGATTTTTCCTGCCTGTGGTGACCAGAACTCTGGCATTTTGAGGCAGGGCAGAAACCGCCTCTGCCATGTTGACTACGACATGCCAGCTGTCACTTTTCAGAGGTTGCCACGGTGGCCGTTCCAAACGCAGACGAGTCAGCCCAATTGCATTCGCAGCATCACTGGCATGGTGCGACATCACGGCTGCAAATGGATGGGTGGCGTCAATCACCACGTGAATCTTGTCCAAGCGCAGATAATCAATCAATCCCTGCACACCGCCAAAACCGCCATTGCGAATTTCACATTTCGGCCTAACGGGATTTTCAGTAACGCCAGCCAGCGAATAAACCACCTGATGACCTGCCTCAATCAGCAACGCCGCCAACTCCAACGCTTCAGCCGTACCGCCAAGAATGAGAATGCGTTGGCTTGGCATTTTGGATGGTCGCCGGGATTCAAGTGGCATGGGCCAAGGTCTTTCCATCCCGGCCTATGATCATCGCATCGGCTTTGCTCGAACTGCCAAGCAATCGATTGACATGGGCCAATGCCTCCATCGCCACGACTTGCGCAATGTCACGACCCACAATTTCCAACACATGCTGCGCCGTATTCGCCGCCAAAACTTCGGCACGAAGCGCAACAGGAACCTGTTCCGCCAACCAGGCAAAATCCACTTGTGATCGTCCCGAATGCAAGTCCATGGCGCCTTGTGCCAGTTTGACCATCTTGCCAAATCCGCCACCAATTGTAACCCGAGGCACGGGATGCAGTTTGAGATATTTCAACAAGCCGCCAACAAAATCCCCCATGTCGAGCATGGCTTCAAGCGGCAATCCATAATGCAACTGCACCGCCGTTTCAGATGTCGAACCCGTGCACCCCGCCACATGTTGCAAGCCTGAAGCCCGCGCCACATCAATGCCCCGGTGGATTGAGGCGATCCATGCCGCACAGGAAAAGGGATTGACGATTCCCGTTGTTCCCAGAATTGACAACCCGCCGACGATGCCAAGTCGGCCATTCCAGGTTTTTTCCGCCAATGCCAAACCGCCGGGAATAGAAATTTCAATTTCAGCCCCGACGCCCAACTCTGCTGCAACCGCCGCCATCATGGAACGTGGCACCGGATTGATGGCAGGTTCACCCGGCGCTATCGCCAGTCCGGGCTTGGTCACGGTTCCAACGCCTTTACCCGCCTTGAACAGAACGCCTGAAGGCAAAAATCGAACCGTGGAAATGATTGTGGTTCCGTGGGTTACGTCGGGATCATCACCTGCATCCTTAACAATGCCCGCCCGCGCCCAACCATTTCCCATCTCTTCCAGTGCCAGCACAAAGGCCACCTTTTGACCTTTCGGCAAAGTGATTTCAACCGGATCCGGAAATTGCCCGGTCACCAGCGCAGTCAATGCGGCCTTGGTGGCGGCGGTGGCGCAGGCCCCTGTCGTCCAACCTCTCCGCAATGCCTGTTCCGGCTTTTCCAAACGCATGATATGTCGGTATAAAGAGCAAATGACCGGGACTCCAAACAAATCCGTCAACTGGGAAACGCAAATCGCCGCCACAGGCTTTGCGCGGCTTGACCACGAGGATTTTCCGTTTTTTGAAAAGGGCTGGGTGTGGCTGGTGGGTGCGGGTCCGGGTGCACCCGGGCTTATGTCCCTGCTCTGCTACCATGCCATGCAAAACTGCGACGTGGTGGTTTATGACGCCCTTGTCAATCCCGACATATTGCGCTGGGTGCGCATTGGCACCGAACTTGAATATGCCGGCAAACGCGGCGGCAAGCCTTCGCCAGTCCAGAAAGATATTTCAGTTCGCCTGATTGAATTGGCCAGGTCCGGCAAACGTGTACTACGGTTGAAGGGTGGAGATCCCTTCATGTTTGGCCGCGGTGGTGAAGAAAGCCAAACCCTGGCCAAAGCAGGCATTCCCTTTCGCATTGTACCCGGCATCACATCAGGCGTCGGCGGCCTTGCCTATGCCGGCATTCCCGCCACCCACCGCGACACCAATCACGCCGTGATATTTCTGACCGGTCACGACGCAACCGGCAAAATGCCAGCAAATGTCAATTGGCATGCCATCGCCACCGCAGCCCCCGTCATCGTCATGTATATGGGTGTTAAAAACCTCGGCGAAATTGCCGGCAAACTTGTCGAAGCCGGACGAGACGCCGATGATCCCGTGGCGATTGTTTCCAATGCCTCACTGCCCCACCAGCAGGTTGCCATGACCACGCTGGCACAAAGTGCATCATTCGTCGCGCTAAAAACTCCCCCGACTCCGGCCATCGTCGTGATCGGCCATGCCAGCGATTGGCGTGAGCTCCTGGACTGGTACAGCCCCGCCTTGCGGGAGAATAAAGTTGGCTAAGGCAATGATTGTCGCGGCTCCCCACTCGGGCAGCGGCAAAACCCTCGTGACCTTGGGGTTGATAAGGGCCTTGCGTAATGCTCGACTTAGAGTCGCTTCCGCCAAGGTCGGCCCGGACTACATTGATCCACAATTCCACAGCGCTGCCAGTGGAAGCCCCTGCCTTAATCTGGACTACTGGGCCATGGGGCCTGATCAGTGCAAACATCTGTTGGACGAACTTGGCAAGGACAGCGACATCGTTGTTGTCGAAGGCGTCATGGGCCTGTTTGACGGACCTGATGGGGCCAAAGGTTCCACAGCTGATCTTGCGGCGGCACTTGGCCTGTCTATACTGCTGGTCATTGATTGCAGCCACCAAGCCCAGTCCATTGCTGCATTGGTCGCAGGATTTGCAGCATTTTCCCACAACGTGAATATTGCAGGCGTGTTTCTCAATCGGACCAAAAGCCCGCGTCACAGCCAAATCTTACGCAATGCACTCTCGGAAATCGCCATGCCAGTTATCGGAGAGTTGCGGCACGATGACTCACTGCACATGCCATCGCGACACCTCGGGTTGGTACAAGCCCATGAAAATCAACAGCTTGATGAGTTTATTGAAAGCGCTGCCCGAGGAGTTGCACGTGAAACAAAACTTGACAACGTAGTTAATTTATCGACCG
Organism: Hyphomicrobiales bacterium; assembly: GCA_031420855.1. Lineage (GTDB taxonomy): Bacteria > Pseudomonadota > Alphaproteobacteria > Rhizobiales > Aestuariivirgaceae > Aestuariivirga. The sequence continues at coordinate 3,629 of JANONM010000359.1, read as the reverse complement.
AATTCTCGAATCAACTCCATTCACAGTTCAAATCCCTGCCTCCCCTTGCCCAAAACATCGCGTTTGCAAGAGATGAAGCTTTTGCATTTGCTTATCCACACCAGTTGAAATTCTGGCGCGAAGCCGGCGCAACGCTCAGCTTTTTTTCGCCCCTTGCCAATGAATCGCCCGATCCTTCTGCCGAAGCCATTTTTCTGCCCGGCGGTTATCCTGAACTTCATGCGGGCAGAATTTCAGGCAATACGGCGTTTTTGCAAAACTTGCGGCAATTTTCCGGCCTGATCTATGGCGAATGCGGTGGCTATATGGTGATGGGCGCAGGCCTTGTTGACGCTCATGGCCACCGCCACGAGATGGCAGGTCTCCTGCCCCTTGAAACCAGTTTCGAAAAACGAAAACTCCATCTGGGTTATCGCCAACTGACTTGCACTGCTGGTCCTTTTCCGGCAAAACTGCGCGGCCACGAATTCCACTATGCCACCATTCTTTCGGAGGGCGATGGCGAACGCTTGTTTGTGGCTGAAAACGCCGCCGGAGAACCCTTGCCTCCCATGGGCTTGCGGCGTGGCCTCGTCATGGGAACCTTTGCCCATATCATCAGCGTGCAGCCATGACTGCCAAGGTGTTGATGTTCATGGGCACAGGCTCCGATGTGGGAAAATCCCTGATCGTTGCGGGCCTTTGCCGCTTGCTGGCAAATCGCGGATTGCGAGTAGCGCCTTTCAAACCCCAGAACATGTCGAACAATGCAGCCGCCACTGCTGATGGTGGCGAAATTGGCCGCGCCCAGGCCTTGCAAGCTCGTGCCGCCAAAATCCCGGCATCAGTTCACATGAACCCCGTTTTGCTCAAACCCGAAAGCGAAACCGGTGCGCAAATCATCGTGCAAGGTAAGCGCGTCGCCACCATGAAAGCCCAAGCTTTTTTTCGAGAACGCCAGAAATTCATGCCAGCCATCCTCGATAGTTTTCGGCAGCAGGCAGAATGCCACGATTATATTCTGGTGGAAGGTGCCGGCAGTCCTGCCGAAGCCAATCTCCGAAGTGGTGATCTCGCCAATATGGGTTTTGCGCAAGCTGTGCAAGCTCCAGTGATCATCATCGGCGATATACACCGGGGCGGTGTCATTGCATCGCTGGTAGGCACCCATGCTGTGCTTGATCCCGAAGATCAGAAACAAATCAAAGCCTTTCTGATCAACAAGTTCCATGGCGATCCCAATCTTTTTGTTGAAGGTGAAAAGCTGATTGCAAGCCGCACCCATTGGCCCTCACTGGGCGTCATCCCGCATTTTCCCGACGCCCATCGGCTGCCCGCTGAAGACGCCGTGACGCTGGAAAACCTTTCAACTGTTACAAAATCCGGCATCAGAGTCTGTGTTCTTAAACTCCCCCGCATTGCCAATTTCGATGACCTCGATCCCTTTCGTCTTGAACCCGGCGTGAGTTTGCGTTTCCTGTCTCCGGGAGAAGTCTTGCCCGCAACCTGCGATCTCGTCGTCATTCCCGGCAGTAAATCCACCATGGCCGACCTTGCAGCACTGCGTAAACAAGGCTGGGACATTGATATTCTGGCCCATGTCAGACGCGGCGGAAAAGTGTTGGGTCTGTGTGGTGGTTATCAAATGCTGGGCCGCATGATTCATGATCCGCTGGGCCTTGAAGGCCCGCCAGCATCCATGCCAGGACTTGGGCTTCTGAATGTGGAAACCACACTCAGCGGCGAAAAAACCGTCACACCCACAAAAGCCCAACATATTGCATCGGGCGAAACCATCGAAGCCTATGAAATCCATCTCGGCCAAACCACGGGGCCTGATACCTCAAGACCTTTTGCCCTAAAGCATGGCCAGCCCGAAGGGGCCACCAATCCCGCCGGAAATATCATCGGCACCTATCTGCATGGCTGCTTCACCAGCGATGGCTTCCGTCACGCCTTCCTGAAAACCCTTGGCCTCAAATCCCCCTGTCTGGCTTATGACGCGCTGATTGAGGAAACTTTGGACAAGCTCGCCCGACACCTCGAACAATCCATCGATATCGAACAGATGCTGGCCTTCGCTGAATATCCCGAATGAGTACCCTCACACTTGCAGCCATTGCCATCCTCATCGAGCGCATTGTTGGCTATCCATCGGTGCTGCAAAAAACCATTGGGCATCCCGTCGAATGGTTTGGCCTGTTGATTGATTCCGCTGAAAAGCATTTCAATTTAGCGCCCAACAACCTAATCCAGGGCCGTCTGAGAGGCGCTATAGCCCTTGTCCTGATTTTGATTTTTACTGCCCTGCCCGCTTGGCTTGTGAGCCAAGTGTTGGGGCGTTTCACCGGAGGGCCGCTTATCGAAGCGCTGTTGGCAACAACTTTGATTGCCCAGAAATCACTGCGCCAGCATGTGTTGGATGTCTATCGCGCCCTCTCAAACTCATTGCAGGACGGCCGACACGCGGTGGCAAAAATCGTTGGACGTGAAACCCGCAGTCTTGATGAAAGCGGTGTCGCCAAAGCCGCATTGGAAAGCCTCGCTGAAAATACCGCCGATGGTATTGTGGCACCCGTGTTTTGGTTTGCCTTGCTCGGTCTTCCCGGCATCGTCGCCTATAAGGTTATCAACACCGCAGACTCAATGATTGGGCATAAAACCGATCGTCACCTGCACTTCGGTTTTGTCGCAGCCAAACTGGACGATCTTGTTAATCTGCCTGCATCAAGACTGACGGCACTATTCTTTGCAGGTGCCGCTTTGTTCAGCAGTTCGCAAGCCGCAAAAGCGGCACTCGCGGCCACATGGCGCGATGCTGGAAAACACCGTTCACCCAATGCGGGTTGGCCCGAGTCAGCCATGGCAGGTGCGCTGGATTTGAAGTTTGGTGGCCCAAGGTTTTATGATGGCGAAATCGTCGATCTGCCCTTCTTGGGCCATGGGCGAGAGCAACTGACGCGCCTCGACATTGACTCAGGCTTGAAACTTTATGGTCGCGCCCTGTGGATCATGCTTGGACTTGTGGTGCTTTTGGCAATTGCCCTTTAAGCACCAACGGCAATCCCGCTGCGAGAAAGACAACGTCATTGGCGATTGCCGCCACTTGCTGGTTGAGACGCCCCTGCTCATCCCGGAACGCCCGCCCCAATGGTGTGTCAGGCACAATGCCAAGCCCCACTTCATTTGAAACCAAAACCATCGTGGCCTTCATCTGTTTCAATACTGATATCAGCCGTTGTGCAGCAGCCTCGACATCATGTTCCGCCAGCATCAGGTTGCTCAGCCACAGCGTTAGACAATCCACCAGAATGAAATGTCGGCGATCATTCAACTGCTCCAACCGTTGCGCCAGGTCATAAACTTCTTCGTGGGTGGTCCAGCCAGCACCCCGCTGTTGTTGATGCAGGGCAATGCGGTGCCGCATTTCATCATCAAAAGCTTGCGCCGTTGCAACATAGTGTCGCCTGCCAAAAGCCAAGCTTTCAGCAAAGCGCGATTTGCCCGACCGCGCCCCACCCAGCACCAGTGTGACACTCATGATTCCTCCGGTGGCATACGGGCGATGAAATGACCTTTCATGGCTTGCGGCCATAGCCGGAAAGGCACTTCGCCCTGCGCCGTTGCGCCATGGGCATCAAACCATTGCA
>JANONM010000358.1:0-2257 GCA_031420855.1 Hyphomicrobiales bacterium | reverse complement strand
CATTCGAAATAGGCCATCTCGGGGGCATAGCCGCCTTCAACCAGGGTTTCGAAGCCAGCCCGGATGAGTTCAACCAAACCACCGCACAGCACAGCCTGTTCACCGAACAAATCGGTTTCGCATTCTTCGCGAAAGGTTGTTTCGATAACGCCGGAACGGCCGCCACCCACACCTGACGCATAGGACAAGGCGAGGTCATGGGCGTTGCCGGATGCATCCTGATGAATGGCAATGAGGCAAGGCACGCCGCCACCCTTCTGATATTCGCCGCGCACCGTATGGCCAGGTCCCTTGGGCGCAATCATCACAACGTCAACCGTTTTCTTCGGCTCAATCAAACCAAAATGCACATTGAGGCCATGGGCAAAAGCAATGGCTGCACCATCGCGAATGTTCGGGGCAATTTCGTCGCGGTAAATATCGGCCTGCAATTCATCGGGCGCTGCCATCATCATCAGGTCAGCCCATTTGGCAGCTTCTGCAACCGTCATCACCTTGAGGCCGTCGGCTTCAACTTTCTTCGCCGTGGCAGAGCCAGCCTTGAGGCCGACAACCAAATCCTTGGCACCAGAATCCTTGAGGTTCAGCGCATGGGCGCGGCCTTGCGAGCCATAGCCGATGATGGCCACTTTCTTGCCCTTGATCAGGTTTACGTCAGCATCCCGGTCATAATATACGCGCATTGGTTCCAAGCCCTTTTTGTGTGGAGTTTCGGCTAAGCCGATTAGCGGGCCGGAAGCGTCAAAGCAAGGCGGGAAAACAGCGGGCTTGCAATTATGCGTGAGGATAATCCATGGACTGGGCGACCCAGGTGATCAATGATGGTCGCCCAGAGTATGCGGGCGATATCAGGCGGCGTGGCGGGCGGTGTTCCGCTTGCCCATATTTTCTACCACCATCGGGGTGGTCTCAACCTTGGTTTCTGGTGCCAAAGTTTCCTCCTGGCGCTTGAGCCAAACCGGCGATTGCCCAGATTCTCCTTCGGACAAGGACATGACCACCAGGCAGGCCTGCTGCCAGTGTTCCTCGGCCTTGCCCTCGGGGCGGCCCCCTTCCTCCCAAAGTTGATAGGCAATGCCCTGCTTCTGGGCTTCCATGTCAAGTTCTGGTGTTTCCTTGGTGGTGCTTGGTGTCTTCATAGCGATTTCCTTTCGTTGCGATTGTTGGGGTGTGTACCACCCCACGGCAAACAGACGAATCACCTGCACATTCAGAAGTACGCCGAATAATCATCCGTGCAAGGATTATCTGTACACGGTGCAACCGTTACGTTCCGGAATCACCAATTGCATGACAAAACAATCGCACAGCTTCAGACATTCCGAAAGTCAGGGCATCTGCCGTAACGGCATGGCCAATGGAAACCTCCTGCAAGTTGGGCAGTGCTGCCACCAGGCGCGGCAGGTTTTCGCGGGTCAGGTCATGGCCCGCATTGAGGCCAAGACCAGACGCTTGCGCCGCCTTGCCACAAGCCACCACCTTGGCCAACTCGCGCTGCATGTCTTGAGTTTGAAGCGCACCACCATAGGGACCGGTATAAATCTCGACCCGATCTGCCCCAATGGCCCGCGCGAGGGACGGCGCCGATGCATCCGCATCCACAAACACCGACACGCGCATTTTGTTGCGATGCAAACGTTGAATAATCGGCGACAGCCAATTGTGGTGCCGCTCAAAATCCCAGCCATGATCCGAGGTTGATTGCGCCGGATCATCCGGCACCAAGGTCACTTGGTCTGGTTGCTCCATTTCACACAGTGCGAGAAACCGCTCATCCGGATAACCCTCGATATTGAACTCGGCTTTCGGATAATCGCGCCGCAACATCTCGCGCAAATCCGTCACATCCTGCCGACGGATGTGCCGCTCATCCGGCCTCGGATGCACTGTGATGCCATGGGCCCCCGCCTCAAGTGCAATCCGGCTCAACTCTGCAACCGAAGGCCAGGGCAAGTTGCGGCGGTTGCGCAAATAGGCAATGGCGTTGACGTTCACTGAGAGTTTGCAAGACATGATTCACATCCCAAGCCCGAAGACTACGCGAAAAGCGGATTAGTCAAATATACCAGTAACAGGAATTATTCACATACCACTTGGTGACACCCGGAATTGATAATTTACGGCCCCCTGATCAAACAAAAGCTGGAAAAAATCAAACAGGCTCGGCAAGTTATCATCGAGCAGGCACGACTTGCCAGGGGAAAAGCCGAGCAACTGCGTCTTGCAAAGTTGGCAGAACAGGAAAAGTTGGCAGAAC
>JANONM010000357.1:0-3270 GCA_031420855.1 Hyphomicrobiales bacterium | reverse complement strand
CGGGCGCTGATTGGCGAATTGCGCCGTCGCAATATCAGTGTGGCGGGCGCTGACCGCCTGAAACTGCACGAAAGCCTGATCATTCATGATTTTCTGGCGCTGGGCCAATTCATCCGCATGCCGGATGATGACCACAATCTGGCTTGCCTGCTGAAAAGCCCCCTCGTGCCAAAAGCCTTGGATGAAGATGAACTGTTCAATCTCTGCCATGATCGCGGAGACGTGACTTTATGGCAAAGACTGGCGGCTGATCACACGCAGACCGCAAACTTTGAACGGCTCCAACTCTGGCGGGATTTTGCCATGGAACGCGGGCCCCACGGATTTTTTGCCCTGGTCTATCAGCACTCCAAGCGACAGATCCTGCTGCGACTGGGCCCTGAAGCGGAGGATGCCACCGAGGCCTTTCTTGATCTGGCGCTCGATCATGAACAGCAGGAGGGGCCTTCCCTCATCGGTTTCCTCGATGGCTTTGCTGCGGGCACCACCGAGATCAAGCGCGAACTCGAACAGGCCGGCGGTGCGGTGCGCATCATGACCGTGCATGGTTCAAAAGGCCTTGAAGCCCCCATTGTGATTTTGGCTGATGCCGCAGATGTTGATGACAATACCAGAATGGGAAGGCTGGTGGCCGTACCTGAGGGTGAGGCCGCCGCAGAGGCAGTTGTCTTTGTGCCTGACCTCAAGCCTGAACCCGACATTATCGGGATATGGAAAACCGCAGCCACCCAGAAGCGCCTCGAAGAACGCATGCGTTTGCTTTATGTCGGCATGACAAGAGCGAGGGATGAACTCTATATCTGCGGCAGCAGCAATGCCAAACTGAAAGACGGTCTACAACCAGGTGCCAAGGAAGACAGTTGGTGGCACCAGATTGCCGACGCCATTACTGAAGCCACTGAAATCAAAAATCTGCGCAGCATTGCCCAGCCGGATGGCGACGTGATTTATCGCCTGGGGGCTGATCCGGTTTCCATCCCTGAAACGATTGCCGAGAGCATAATGCCTCTGCAACTTCCCGAATGGGCAAAAGCCCTGCCGCCACGCCGTGCGCCAATCCAAAAACCAGTTGCCGCCGCCGTATCCCAGGTCTTTGACCTTGCAGCGGCAAGGCATGGCATTGCCATTCACCGCTGGCTGGAAAAAATCGGCGACCTTCCAAAAGTCAGGCAACGGCAGTTGGGTCTGCAACGGGCCGCCAAACTCGGTATCGACGATGCCACTGCAGAAAAACTTTTGGCTTTGTTCGATCAATCGGGACTCGATGTTTTCTTTGGCCCCGACAGTCAGGCCGAAGTCAGCATCCACAGCCGCAGCGCTGACGCCGGAGGCATCAGCATGGGCCGGATTGACCGGCTGGTGATTGAACCAGACAGCATTTTGCTGTTGGATTTCAAATCCGGCCATCAACCCGCAGGCAAGCTGCCCCCAGACCATCCCTATCTTCAACAAATGCAGCACTATGGAAATGCACTCACCGACGCCTACCCCGGAAGAAAACTCAAGGCAGCCCTGTTGTGGACGCAGAACGCTGAACTGCAATGGCTTGATCTCCAGGGGTTCAATCAATTGTGACTGCGCCTGGGCAGGTCATTCGCAACTGGACCTTGACCTCAGCCCTTGGCATGCTTACCTCTGCATCAATCTATTTGCCCCGATTTGGAGAACACCCATGTCCACCCATAAAGTCACCGACGCTTCCTTTGATGCTGAAGTCCTGAAGTCAACCACCCCGGTTGTCGTAGATTTCTGGGCGGAATGGTGTGGCCCCTGCAAGATGATTGGCCCGTCTTTGGAAGAGATCGCCAAGGACCTCGGAGCCAAGGTAAAAATCGTCAAGATCAATATCGACGAAAATCCATCAACGCCCTCTAAGTTCGGCGTGCGCGGCATTCCCACCCTGATGGTTTTCAAGGATGGCAAACTCGCCGCCACCAAAGTTGGTGCTGCCCCCAAGAACCAGCTGCAAAGCTGGATCGAACAATCGATCTGACAGGGTGACAGAGGCGGCGACAGAGGGAGCTTGGCCATAGCAGGCATCTTCCCACCGCTCGCTGCCGAACCCATGGGCCGCACGGCCTTGGTCGTCGGCACCTATGACACCAAGGGCGAAGAGTTGCATTTCATCTGCAACAAGTTGCGCGCCCTTGGCTTGGTTACAAAGACCGTTGATCTCTCGACATCAGGAAAGCCGTCATCGGAAGATGTCAGTCCCCTGCAAATTGCTTGTCTGCACAGCGGCGGAGCAACTGCCGTCTTCGGCAAGGACCGGGGCCAAGCTGTTTCTGCCATGGCAGAGGCGTTTGCCCGCTGGATAGAGCAGCAACACAACATCGGCGGCATCATCTCAGCAGGTGGCTCGGGCGCTACAGCACTGGCCACCGCTGGCATGCGGAAACTTGCCGTCGGCATTCCAAAAGTCATGGTGTCAACTGTCGCATCCGGGGACGTCGGCCACTACGTCGGACCTTCTGATATCATGATGATGTATTCCGTCGCCGATGTGCAAGGCATCAACCCCATCGTTGCCAAGGTTCTGTCAAATGCCGCCCATGCCTTGGCCGGGATGATTGCGGGTCTACCAACGGCAGAAGAACAGGAAGCCACTCGCCGCAACGCCAGACCAGCCGTCGGACTCACCATGTTTGGTGTCACCACGCCCTGCATCCAGGCAATCCAGAAAAAGCTTGAAGCCGACTACGACTGCCTGGTTTTTCACGCCACCGGCACCGGTGGGCGCTCTATGGAAAAGCTTGTCGACTCCGGCCTGATCAATGCGCTCATCGATATCACGACCACCGAAGTGGCCGACATGCTGGTGGGCGGGGTTTTTGCAGCGGATGCGGATCGCTTCGGATCGGCCATTCGCACTGGTATTCCCTATGTGGGATCAGTCGGTGCATTGGACATGGTCAATTTCGGTCCGCGCCATTCGGTGCCCGAGAAATTCAAATCGCGGAATTTTGTTATTCACAATCCCCACGTCACGTTAATGCGCACCACCCCTGACGAGAACCGCGCCATGGGTCAATGGATCGCGGAACGCTTGAACCAGATGGAAGGCGAAGTGCGGTTTTTGTTGCCGGAAGGAGGAGTGTCGCTGATCGATGCACCAGGCAAACCCTTCCACGAACCCGAGGCCGACAATGCGCTGTTCGAGGCAATCGAAAAAACCCTCCGGCCCACCCGCCGTCGCACAGTTCAGCGCGTCAATGCCAATATCAATGATCCACTGTTTGTGGAAACTGTCCTGACAGCCTTCGCCAGCAT
>JANONM010000356.1:0-3484 GCA_031420855.1 Hyphomicrobiales bacterium | reverse complement strand
AGAGGTTTTTGCGTGCGGTTGATTTTTCTGGGGGATGTGGTGGGCAGGTCTGGCCGGGAGGTGGTGTATCAACATTTGCCTGTGTTGCGCGAAACATTGTAGCCAGATGTGGTGGTGGTGAACGGCGAGAATGCCGCCCATGGTTTTGGCATTTCGGAAGATATTTTCAACAAGCTGCGCGAAGCAGGTGCGGATGTTGTAACCCTTGGCAACCACGCCTTTGACCAACGGGAAGCCCTGGTTTTCATTGAACGGGAAGAACGGCTGATCCGGCCAGTGAATTGGCCCAGAGGCTGCCCGGGCCGGGGGGCAACAATTGTTGAAACAGCCTCAGGCCGCCGGGTTCTGGTGATCAATGCCATGGGCCGGGTGATGGTGGAGCCAGTGCTTGATGATCCATTTCCTGCGGTTGACCGTGAACTGGAAAGCTGCAAGTTGGGTATGGCCTGCGATGCCATCCTGCTGGATTTTCACGCTGAGGCGAGTTCGGAGAAAATGGCCATGGGGCATTTTTGCGATGGCCGGGCGTCCTTGGTGGTTGGCACCCACACGCACACGCCGACAGCTGATCACCATATTCTGAATGGTGGCACCGCCTATATGACCGACGCCGGCATGTGCGGCGACTATGACAGCGTGATCGGCATGGACAAGGCGGAGCCTTTGCAGCGCTTCCTGCGCAAGCTGCCGATTGAACGCATGCGTCCTGCCGAGGGCGAGGCGACACTCTGTGGTATTGCAGTCGAAACCGATGACGCCACGGGACTTGCCTTGAAAATTGCGCCTATACGTATTGGTGGAAAACTTTCATCGGCCATGGTGCCATTTTGGCAAGGAGATTGAGATGACGAAAAATGTGAATCTTGGTATTTCGCAGATTGCCCATTGGGCCTTGAAAGTACACGACCTGGAGAAATCATTGGCGTTTTACCGAGACACCTTGGGCTTTCAGGAGATGCTGCGAATTGATCACGTGGAGGGGCCGGAGAAGGGCAAGCTGATGCTGGTCTATCTGCGTGTCACTGACACCCAATATGTCGAGTTGTTTCCGCGCGGCAAGGGCCCCGTTGCGCCTGATGAAGCAACCACATCAATGCACCATGTGTGCCTGCAGGTGGAAAGTGTGGTGAAGACGGCAGAGGCCTTGCGCCGGATTGGCGTGCCACTGTTCCGCGAGGCCAAATTGGGATTGGATGGCAACAACCAGTGCTGGATCAAGGACCCCGATGGCAATCGTATTGAATTCATGCAGATGTTGCCTGGCAACATGCAGGACGTGGCAATTGCGCGGCTGAAGGGCTAACCTGCTGTCCACAATCCCGCCTGAATTCCGGCTTCATGCCAACACCATCGCTTTCTAGCTTCTGCCTCATCACAACGGAGGAAGCCCATGAATCGCCTGTTCTTGCTGTCTGCCATTTCCCTGTTCGCCCTCAATACTGCCATTGCCCAAGCCGCCGTCCAGCAGGTGCAGGAACGGGTTGAGGTGGCTTTTGTTCTGGATACCACGGGTTCCATGGCCGACTTGATCGACGGGGCCAAACGCAAGATCTGGTCGATTGCCTCAACGATCGTCGATACCAATCCCGACGCCGAAATTTCCATGGCGTTGGTGGCTTACCGGGATCGGGGTGATGACTATGTCGTGCAAACCACACCGCTCTCGGAAGATATCCAAGGGCTTTATGGCAAGCTGGTAAAGCTTGAAGCCGATGGCGGCGGTGATACGCCGGAGTCCGTCAACGAAGCCTTGCAGAATGCCATCAATGATTTGAAATGGTCATCAGGCGATCATGTGAAGCGCATTGTTTTTCTGGTTGGTGATGCACCACCCCATATGGACTATGAACAGGAACGGCAATATCCCCGCATTCTGAAAGACGCACAGGATCGCGATATTATCGTTAACACTGTGCAGGCTGGTGACATGCCGGAAACCACACCGATCTGGAAGGAAATCGCCCAGTATGGTGGTGGCCGCTATATGGCCATTCCGCAAAGTGGTGGCGATGTGGTGGTGATCATCTCGCCCTATGATGATGAAATTCTGGACTTGCAGGGCGAGCTTGATACCACGGTGGTGCCCTATGGCCGACTTGAGCAAAGAGAAGATGTCTCGCGCAAAATGGAAGAGAAAGCTGCTGCCGCACCCGCCGTGAAACTCGACAATTCGAAATTCTATGCCAAACGCGCCCTGCGCAAGGAAGTGATCACCGGTGGTGATCTCATCGGTGACGTGCGCAACAAGGCAGTTGAACTTGACGGCATTGCCGAGGCGGAAATGCCCGATGAATTGCGTGACATTCCAAAAGCGGATCGCAAGGCCTGGGTTGCTGAGCGCCTCGACAAGCGCGCCAAAATGGAAGCCCGCATGTCAGAACTCATCGCCAGACGCGATGCATTCGTCGTGGAAGAGCAAGCCAAAACCAAAACCGTCAAGAACGTCGATTCATTCGATCGGGCGGTTGAAGATACGCTCAAGGCGCAGTTGAATTAGAGCGATTCCAGTTTGGTTTGATTTGGTTCCCAAAATAACGTCCTTCCCGCACTTGTGTCGTGAGTCTAAGGAATCCAACTTACAACGCGCCGAACTGGTGGCAAGTTGGTTCCCCGCCTGCGCGGGGATGACGAGGTGGTGGAATTCCACCTGACCCGGAACTGCTCCAATCGCGTTTATTTCCGCCGCATGAACCCTGGCAGGGGTGTTGCCACTTCGGCACCCAAGGCAGATTTGAGTTGGTGGACGAACCGGATGCCGCGGTTGAGGCGGGCCTCTGCTTCGGCGGTTTCTTCGCGCAATGTGGCAAGGCCTGCGGCTTCGAATTCCTGCGCGGCTTTGGCGCTGTTATCGACGAGCGTGGCAATGCTGGCAAATAATCTGCCGGGAGGAGCTGCTTCAATCAAGGGTCTGACCTTCCTTAAGGCAGATGCGCCCGCAACCCCGACGGCTTCGCCATCGAAGGAAAATTCAACAATTGCCGGTTTTGCTGCCGTCGCCATCACACATTACTCCACACACAAACTGTCCACACATGAACTGTATTGAGGGGCATGGTGAAGGAACAGATTTAACAGCGGGTTAAGGGCACCTTGTGTTTTGCGATGGCACCCGGCTATATGCGCCACGTATCCTTGGGGACATCATGGCAGGCCATTCGCAATACAAAAACATCATGCACCGCAAGGGCCGGCAAGACAAACTGCGCTCCAATGCCTTTGCCAAACTGGGCCGCGAAATCACCGTTGCCACCAAGGCAGGCCTGCCTGATCCTGCCATGAATGCGCGATTACGTTTGGCTGTGCAAAATGCGCGGGCGGGTAACATGCCTTGGGATACCATAGAGCGGGCCATCAAAAAAGCCTCCGGTGCCGATGGTGAAAGTTTCGATGCCATTCGCTACGAAGGTTATGGCGCAGGCGGCGTTGCCATCGTGGTCGAGGCCTTGACCAACAACCGCAACCGCACGGCCAGCAATGTGCGGTC
>JANONM010000355.1:0-11000 GCA_031420855.1 Hyphomicrobiales bacterium | reverse complement strand
CTCGGCTTTCCTCGGGAGAAAATCTGGTCAACACGTCATCAAATCAGCCGCCGACCTCTGTGATTACCTGCTGGACGTCCATGGCGTTTCAACCGTGCCGGGGTCAGCCTTTGGCTGCGCCACCGCCATTCGCCTGTCTTTTGCCGCCAGCGAACCGGAACTTGAAAAAGCCCTGTCCCGGATTTCTGAAGGGTTGGCCCAGCTACAATAAACGCTCAGATCAAAGCCAGTGCTGCAAGTTCACGGCGCATGGCCTCTGGCATGGACGCACTGGAGGCTTGCCCGGATTTCAGATCGGGCGGTGCATCTTCCGGCAAGAGATAGCGCCAGCCCTGAAAAGCCCGGCGCGGGGTTGGTCGAACGGCAATGACCTTGGGCTCAAAAACAATGCGGCAGCGATGAATGCCCTCCGCATCAACCACTTCCTGCAAGTCTGCAATCGGCTGGCGACACATGATCATCCCCCGCATGACCCAATAGAGTGAACCCCCTGCCAAAATCTCTTCGCGCTTCTTTGGAAACATGCGCGTCACATGGTCATCGATGGCCCCCGCCTTTGCCGCATTCGCCACCCAATGACGCAATTCATCAATCTCGCTGACGCCGACGCAGAGTTTGATCAGATGCAAAGTCATATCAATGGGTCACACAACGGAACTGGAAGCTTGCTGTTTCAGGCTCTATAGTCGCAACAGTCCCAACAGGAAACTGTTGTGGGCAAGTTGTTCACAATCTGAAAACATGAAAGCCAGAGGTATTCAAATGTCAGACGTAGCCAAAGTCATCGAAATCAGCGCCTCCTCCACCAAATCCATCGAAGACGCGGTTGAAACAGGCATCCGCCGCGCCGACGAAAGTCTCGATCATGTCGAAGGCGCCTGGGTGAAGGATATCAATTGTATCGTCAAAAACGGCAAGGTAGCAGAATGGCGCGTCCGTATGAAAGTCACGTTCCTGTTGCATCCCAAGCAGGATTGACCTCACGTTTAATTGAACGCCCTAACGCAGTCGTGATTGGCACGTGAAGTGGGCTTTTGGCAGTTTGGGGCCAGCGACGAGAACGCTGCAACCCAAATCACCGAAGGACATACTCATGCAACACATTGGCAAATCAACCGCCGCTATCGCTGCTGCTGCCCTGACTCTGGCGCTCGCAGGCAGCACCTTGACAACGCCCGCAAGTGCAGATGGTGGCATAAAATGCGCTGGCATCAATTCATGCAAGGGCAATTCTGAGTGCCAGACCGCCAGTTCCTCTTGCCAAGGTCTCAATTCCTGCAAAGGTAAAGGCTGGATTTCCACAAAAACTGCCAAGGAATGCAAGGCAAAGGGTGGCAAAGTTATTTAACAAGGCAGCCGTTAAATCTGGCGGCGTGCAATATCCGTTTTGGACGTCGCCAGTATTTGATGAACAAGCATGACTTTACCCCAAAGCCTTGGTTTCGGTCTCGGACTTCGCCCCCAGCACTACAGCGAAATCCTCACCACCCAACCAGCCATCGACTGGTTTGAAATCATTTCCGAGAACTACATGGTTCCCGGCGGCAATCCGTTGCGCATGCTCGATGCCATCACCGAGCGCTATCCCGTGGTCATGCACGGTGTGGCCCTGTCGATTGCCAGCACAGCGCCGCTGGATATGGAATATCTTCACGCCCTTAAAAAACTGGAACGTCGTGCCAATCCCAAATGGATATCCGACCATCTCTGCTGGACAGGTGTGCATGGCATGAGTTTGCATGATTTGTTGCCTGTTCCCTATACCCAAGAAGCGCTGAAACACGTGGTGTCACGCATTGGCCAGGTCCAGGACTTTCTTGGTCGGCGCATCGCCATTGAAAACGTGTCGAGCTATATCACCTATCAACAATCCGAGATGGAAGAATGGGACTTCGTCCGCGAAGTGGCGGACCAGGCTGATTGCTGGTTGATCCTTGACGTGAACAATGTTTTTGTGTCGGGCACAAATCACGATTTCAGCACCCATGCATTCATCGACCAGATACCCGTGGAACGGGTCGTCCAGTTTCACCTCGCAGGCCACAGTGAAGGCGAAGTCGGCCTGATCGACACCCATGACCACGCGGTTTGCGACGAAGTCTGGCAACTCTATGCCCGGGCCTTGAAACGCTTCGGTTCCGTGTCAACCATGATCGAACGCGATGACAATATTCCGCCCTTGTCAGAACTTGTGCAGGAGCTTGCAATTGCACGCCGCATTGCTGCCAAAACCCTGAAGCCGATGGCCGCGTGAAATACTCCCTCGCCGAAATCCAGTCTGTCATCCACAAGGCCATTGTGGAGAATTCAGAGGGCGCCCTCAGACTTCTTGTGCCACCACCCGTTGGCAAGACAGCAGCAGCATTCAAGGTTTATCAAGACGCCTACACATTGCGGCTTGCGGGATTTTTGGCCAATGATTTTCCCATGCTCAAAGCCTACATTGGTGATGACCGGTTCGACGAGATGGCGAGGCACTACATCAATGCCAAACCCTCCAGACACCCGAATGCCCGGTGGTATTCTGACAACTTGCCGCAATTTTTGAAAACCGCCAAAGCATTCGCTGAAAACGGCGAATGCATTGAACTTGCCACGCTGGAACACGCCCTTACCCATGCCTTCGATGCAATTGATGCGCAAACCATGACCCTCGCTGATCTGGCGGCAATTCCCCCGGAGCAGGCAGGAGACTTGCAGCTGCGCCTGCACCCCTCGGCAACTGTCCTGACCTGTCGGCAAAACACCACCAGCATTTGGTCAGCCTTGAAAGCCGATATCGAACCGCCACATCCCCACAAGTTTGACCAACCACAAAAAATACTGGTATTCAGGCAAGATCATGCATCGCGCTTCCGTCTGTTGGGCGATGAAGAAGCAATGGCACTTGCCTGCATCGAAGACGGCATGCGTTTCGCCGTCCTGTGCGAAATGATGGCCTTTCAGAATGCCGCCGATGAAGTGCCACAACGGGCCGCCATGCTTCTGCGGATATGGATAGAATCTCAGCTATTGCTGGCTGATGGTGCCGACGGCGCCGCAAAGTAGCAGCGCTCCAGCCGTTTGAAAACATAACTCTGGGCAGGACTTGTTAATAGTCATAAGGCCTGCTCCCCTGGGAAGCAGGCCTTGATCTTATCAAGATTTGTGGCGTTTACTCAGGCACCAGTCTTGCTGATATAGCAGGCAACACCTTTTGACTTGAGCTTGGCACAGGATTTCTTGGCACTGGCCTGGTCGTCAAATCCGCCGAGCCGTATGCGGTAAAAAATTCCCTTGGCGCCGAGATCAGCCTTGATGACATTTGGCTTTTCGGATTTCAGGATCTTGTAGCGCGCCTGCATTTTTTTCCATGTTGCCCAGGCAGCATCTTCACTGCCGGCCGAGGAAAGTTGCACGGCCCATGCGCCCGTGATTCCAAGTGTAGCGGAATCGTCGGAAATTTCCTCATTGGCAGTCGCAACCTGCTTTTTGACCGGCTTTTTCACCGGCATTTCCGGGGCTGGCTCTTCAGCAGAAGCCACCGGAATTTCTGGTACTTGTTCAACTTCCACAACCACTTCTTCACCAGGTTGTTTCAGCGAGGCGGTTGTCAATGTGGCGTCATCCGCCGCGACACCTGGCAGCTTTTCGGTAAACAGTTTCTTCGCGGGCTTTTTGCCGGCACTTGCTTCAACAAGTTTGGCCGGAAGTTCGACGGGCTGGGGCAAACCAACTTTCGTCACCAATGTGCCACCAGCCAATGCTGAAACGGAACCGGTCAGGATCGGATCAGACTCCATTGCAAGGCTTTCCGCCTTGGCAGTTTCATCACCCAGCAGAATAAGTTGGGCGCGTGCTTCGCCAAACTGCGGATTCATGGCAAGCGCTGCGTTGAAAGCCCGCTTGGCATCCTGTGGGCGCTTCAACTGCAAATAGGTTGTGGCTGATCCAAAATAGACAACAGCCGGATTGGGGTGTTTAAAGCGCAGGGCCCGCTCATAATCCGAAAGGGCAAACAACAACTGGCCACTGTCGCGCAATGCGTTGCCGCGGTTGAAATAGGCTTGCGGGAATTTCGGATTGAGCAAAAGCGAACCCGTGAAATCCTCGATTGCGAGAGGCAAAAAAGCCAGTTTCAACTGCGAAAGACCACGGTTGTACAGTGCCGTTGAACGCAGGGATGGCGACATTGCATCGAGATTGAGTGCTGATGAATAATCGTCAATAGCCTGATCATGCCGCCCCTTCAGCTGAAAGGCGAGCGCGCGGTTGAGCAGCGCATTGGCCAAAACCTCAGGCTCGAGCTCCCGCGATTCAATGGCCGATGAGAACTGCTCAATGGCAGTATCAACATCACCTTTTTGCAGGGTGGCGTATGCCAGTCGTGCCTTGGCAGCACTTTCGGCGGCGGAATTGGCGTAGGCAGTGCCACATGACGTGGCAATCGCGGCAAGCAACGCGGCACTAACAAACGCAAGTTTTACACAACGAACTTTCATAGTTCGTCATCATGATCTGTTAGGGTTAAAACTCTGTTGCCGCCGCAAAAGTTTTTTGGTCAACAATTCCTTAAGAAATCACGACTCGCGAAGTGCCCTTGAAACCTGGTCTGTCAAAGGTTTCAGCATGTAGGATAATGGCGTTTGCGCCGTAGTCTGGATGAAGGCTTCCGCTGCCATGCCGGGTTTCAATTTGTTGCTGCCGAGCTTTTTTAGTTCTGCCGCTGTGATCACGAGGCGCACTGCATAGAATGGCGCTGAGTTGGCATCAATGCGCGAAGTATCGGCGGAGACTTGCTGCACCACGGCGCCGATTTCTGGTACGAGGCGGGCGTTGAAACTCGGGAAACGTACCTGGGCTACTTGCCCAATGCTGATCTGGTCAATGTCATTGGGAGAAACCTGCGCCTGCAACACCAGGTCATCACCTTCAGGCACAATCAACATCAATGTCTCACCGGGTCCAACAACACCACCCTCAGTGTGGACAGCCAATTGATAGATCAATCCCGTAATCGGAGCCTTGATTGTGGTGCGGGCGAGGCGCGATGATAGTGCCACGCGGCGTTCCAGCAATTCGGTGATGCGTGCTTCTGTTTCGCGCAAATCTGTCAAGGCTTGGGTGCGGGAATCTTCCGACAGCTGCAAAATACGAAGTTCAACTTCGCCGATGCGTGATTGCGTCGTCGCCTTGGTGGCCTGCAATTCACCCCGTTGGCCTTCCAGGCTGGCTGATTCCCGTTCCACCGAAAGAATGCGGCTATTGGGCACCAGTCCCTTGGCTTGCAGTTTCTTCAGGCCGGCCAATTCTTTCTCAATCAATTCAGTTTGCCGCTTGTTGGCATTGAGTTGCGCACCAAGGCCGTCGATCTGTTCTTTCAATTGGGATATTTGTTCTTTCAACTGCAAGCTCCGGCTTGCAATGGAATCGAAAGCTGACTTCAACAATTTGTTTTGCCCGCCGATAGTTGCCGCGAGAGTTGGTTCGTCCCTGCGTTTGGTAATTGCTTCATTCAGCACCATGACGGAAACGCCATCGCGCTGCGCCTCCAGCCGGGCCCGTTTGATCAGGAGTTCGTCGAGGGCCCCATCGGTGACCCCCAACTCTGCCTTGGCATCCGTGAAATCAAGCACAACCAGATCCTGGCCTTCAGTCACCCGGTCACCATCCTTGACCAGAATGCGCGAAACAATACCGCCCGCCTGGTGCTGGACTTTTTTGGAATAACTTTCAACCACGATGGTGGCATGGGCGATGACAGCCCCGTGCAACTGTGCAAGTGTGGCCCAAGCGCCCATGGCTCCCAAAACCAGGAAAATCGAAGAGTATCCCGCGAGGAGCGTGTTGCGCAGCGACTTTTTGGTGTTGAACGGTTTCATGGGGATAGTCCTGACCCTAGTTACGCGTGGTGGGCACTGGCGGCTGCGGCGGCAGGCCTTGTGTTTTACGCTCTTCAACGCGGATATTTTGCGACGCTTGTTGTGGTGCTTGAATCTGCAGCAACGGCTGTTGGGCAGGTTGTTGTTTCGGCGGCCCACCAGGCCCACCCTGATTGTTACGCGTTACTTTGTTCAATACTTCATCGCGAGGGCCATAGGCCACAGTCTTGCCTTCAGCCAGCACCAGCACATCATGCACAGATTGCAAGGCACTGGGGCGGTGGGCAACCACAACGACGGCAGCACCGCGCTGCAAACTGGCGCGGATGGCGCGATCAAGTGCCGCTTCGCCTTCCGCATCAAGATTGGAATTCGGCTCATCCATCACAATGATTGCCGGGTTGCCAAACAACGCCCTGGCCAATGCCACCCGCTGGCGCTGGCCTGCCGAAAGGCGTGCGCCATTTTCGCCGAGCGGCGTATCATAGCCTTGCGGCAATCGCATGATCATGTCGTGGACATTGGCCAATTGCGCCGCTTCAACAATAGCCTTCGGTTCCGGATTATCGACAAAGCGCGAAATGTTCTGGGCCACCGTGCCATCAAACAACTGCACATCCTGTGGCAAATAACCCTGCACCCGTCCACGTTCGTCAGAACTGCGTTGATCGGGTGTTGCACCATCCAGGCGCACAGCCCCTTGGGTGGCTGGAATGATGCCGACAAGAACGCGGGCCAGCGTGGATTTGCCAGCCCCGGTAGGTCCGATCACGCCCAGTCCCTTCCCTGGTCTGACCTTGAAATTCAAGCCATACAAAATCGGTTTTTCCTGGCCCTGGATGGCAACCGTCAGGTTTTCCACATCCAGATTGGCTTTGGGATCAGGCAGGGCCATGCGTTGCGGTTCTGCGGGAACCGCATCCAGCATTTTCGAAAGTCGTTCGATGGCTTTTCTGAATCCCAAAAACTGCTGCCAATTGCCAACTGCCTGTTCAACCGGGGCCAGACCGCGGCCCATGATGATGGACGACGCAATGATCACACCCGGCGTGATTTCACCCTTGATGGCAAGATAAGCCCCCAGTGCCAGCAAAGCCGATTGCACCAGCAGGCGCACCACCCGTGACGCAGAACTGAGACGGCTGCCAGCATCGGAGGCCTGGGTTTGATGGTCAAGTGCTTCCTGTTGCAAATTGTCCCAGCGTTTGCGCAACACACTGCGCATGCCAAGCGCATGCATGGCTTCGGCGCTCCGGCGCATTTCCTCGGAAAGTACATTGGCCCGCATCGCAGCCTGCGACGCATCACCCACCGGCTTTCGGGTTGATCGCTCGGTCATGACCGCAAGCACAAATATCACCACTGCTGCAACAAACGCGGTTATGCCGAGTGACGAATGCAATTGGTAAATCAGGAACATGTAGACAGGCACCCACGGCATGTCAAAAAATGCCAACAAGCCCGTGCTGGATAAAAACTGCCGGATCGTCGTGAGATCTGCCAAGGGCTGGCCACCGACATTTGGCGCGCGCCGCAAGGCCAATTCTGCCGTCGTGTCAAACACCCGGGAGCGCAAGCTCTCTTCAAACCGCCGACCAATCCGCACCATGATGCGGCCCCGGATATTTTCGAGGTAGCCATAGTAAATATAAAGCACGAGAACGATGGCTGAAAGCGCCACGAGGGTTGGCACACTGCCCGATGTCAAAACCCGGTCATAGATCTGCAACATGAAAATCGGCCCGGTCAACATCAGGATATTGACGAGGCAGGAAAAAATGAAAACCGAAATGAATGTCCCACGGCTGAGCATGATGCCCGCCTTGACTTCGCCCTTGACCGTCGGCTGAGCAGCCTGTCTTGCATTCATCTGGACCGCCCTAAGCTTTGCTTCGTTGAGTGACGATAAACAGTTTCACGGTATAATTCAGGTTAATTTTGCGGCAACGCCAGCAATTTATCTATTTACTGTCGTTCCTTGGATCGCCAATGCCGAATATCAATTGACGCGGCACCCTGGAACCTGCCAATTTGATGCTGTTCGGTGCTTCGAAGCCAGTCGGTGAGAAGCCTAAGAGGGAATGTGGAAAGGACGACCCAAAAGGGGGCCTTGACCACAACTGCCCCCGCAACTGTGCGCGGTTTGGTTTGAGCATATGCCACTGGGAAACCGGGAAGGCGCTCAAGCTTGTAGACCACGAGTCAGGAGACCTGCCGGACAAACAGGTGAAGCAATAATGCTTCACTTAAATCGGTCTCCACGGAGGGTGTCATGACCACACGTACAGTTTCTGCCAGCGGTTCAGTTTCACAACGCTTGGCCATCGGCGTTGCCTGCTTTTTCATGGGTTCGTTTCTGGTGTTCGGCGTCGGTCTTGCCCAGGATGGTCGGTTGCACAACGCCGCCCATGACACCCGCCACGCCATCGGCTTTCCCTGCCACTGACCTGAAATCACAACAATGTTGGCGCGGGTGTTGCTCGCTGTGATTCTTTCGGGAATTGCAGCTGGTTTGGTCATGGGGTTCATCCAGCATGTGCGGTTGACACCTCTCATTCTGCAAGCCGAGACTTTTGAGCACGTGGCCCATGGCCACAGCGGTGAGACTCATTCCGATGGTGGCAAAGTTTGGTCACCCAAAGATGGATGGGAACGAACTTTTTACACCTCACTCACAGCCATGATCACCTCTGTTGGTTTTGCGCTGATGATGGTGGGATTGTCTTTTCTTGTGAAAATTCCGTTCAATCGGAGCAACGCGTGGATTTGGGGCCTCGGTGGATTTGCCGCTGTCAGTTTTGCCCCGGCCATTGGCCTGCCACCTGAACTGCCGGGCATGCCCGCAGCTGATTTGAATAGCCGCATCTTCTGGTGGGGTAGCTGTGTCATATTGACGGCGATGGGGTTGATGAGTGTTTATTTCGTCCTGCAAGGAAAACGCGCCGCCTCACCGGCTATCACTTTGCTATTTTTGCCCCACATCGTCTTCAACCCGCCTGTTGCAGTCGAAAACCCCACCGCACTACCGGTCCACCTCGCCACGCAATTTGTCACTGCAAGTCTCGCAGCCAATCTGGTGATGTGGCTGGTGCTCTGCATCGTGCTCGGCTACGCCCTGCAAAAATTTGAAAGCCTCTACAAAACATGACCCATAAAATCCCGACAACCGTCATCACCGGATTCCTCGGCTCCGGCAAAACCACTTTGGTGCGCCACATCCTGGCCAATGCCGGAAATCGCAAACTCGCTCTTATCGTCAATGAGTTTGGCGATCTCGGCGTTGATGGCGATATCCTGAAAGCCTGTGGCAATGACAATTGCACGGAAGATGACATCATCGAACTCGCCAACGGCTGCATCTGTTGCACGGTGGCCGAAGATTTTATCCCAACCATGCAAAAGCTGCTGGCCCGCAAGGATCGGCTTGACCACATCATTATCGAAACCTCAGGCCTCGCCCTGCCTCAGCCTTTGGTGCGGGCCTTCAACTGGCCGGAGATCAAGACACAGGTGACGGTTGATGGTGTGATCACGGTGGTCGATGCCAAGGCCTTGGCCGAAGGCCGCTTTGCCGATGACGAAGAAGCCTTGGCCGCCCAACGCGCCGCTGACGATAACCTTGAACATGAAAATCCGATTGAGGAATTGTTTGAGGACCAGTTGCATGCAGCTGATCTGGTGATTGTCAACAAGCAGGACTTGTTGGGTGACGCCGATAGAGAATTCGTACTGGATCAACTCAAAGCACAAATCCGCAAAGCCACCAAGTTGGTGCAATCTACCCAAAGCAAGGTCGAACTCGCGGTATTGCTGGGCCACAACGCCGCCGCTGAAGACGACTTGAACAACCGCCAATCCCGCCACGAAATGGAAGGCGAAACCCAGCATGACCATGATGATTTCGTCAGTTTCATCGTCGAACTGCAAGGCGGCCTGGACAAGTCGTCACTATTGCATCGCATCGCCAATACCATTGAAGCCCACGACATCCTGCGCCTGAAAGGTTTTGCCAACGTAGACGGTTCCGCGTCACGATTGTTGATACAAGCTGTGGGGCCGCGGTTGAACAGCTATTTCGACAGAGCTTGGGGTGTTGATGAAAGTCGGTCGACACGGCTGGTGGTGATTGGTGAAAAACATATGGACAAGGTGGCGATTGAGGTCGCCTTGAAAGGCTAGGGACCGTGGCAACCAAAGGAACCTCATCCGTCTCGCGGCATGCGCCGCGATCCACCTTCTCCATCTGCGATGGAGAAGGGACAATAACTCTCCCTTCTCCATCGCAGATGGAGAAGGTGCCCGAAGGGCGGATGAGGTCCTTTATTCCCTCAGTCGAACTGACTGGCTAATGCATCTCCTCGCCACCACATCAGGCGTTGTTGATGGCGGGGCCACTGCCGTTGACCTGAAACAAACACCTGCCGACATTGTCATTCTTTCAGCAGCCGACAGTGAATTGGCGGCCCTCGCCCTTGCGTCGGACCAATTCGCACCCACCCTTCGCCTTGCCAACCTGCTGCAACTGCAACACAACTACTCGGTTGATCTGTATACGGAGCAAACGCTGGTTCATGCCAAACTGATCATCGTGCGGCTTTTGGGTGGCAAAGCCTATTGGCCCTATGGGGTGGCACGTTTGATAGAGTTGGCAGAGCAAACAGCTTTGCAGCTTGTGCTGCTTCCGGGGGGGCTGGACCAAGACCCAGAACTAAAATCGTTGTCGACCGTTTCTGGCGAAGACTGGGAAACTTTGCGGGACTATTTTGCCAATGGCGGGCCGGACAATATCAAGGCCGTTTTGAAGTGTGCGGCGTGGCTGCTAAATAAGGGCCAGAAGCCAGCAAAAGCAACGCCTTTTGCGCCATGTGCCGTCCTACACCAGGGCAGCGCATGTGATGGGCGTATTACGATTGTCTTCTACCGCTCCGCTGTCGAAGGCGGGCAGACTGCCCCCATTGAAGCACTGCTTGATCAACTCGAACGCCAAGGCCTCACAACCTCAGCCATCTACGTCTCCAGCCTCAAGGATAAAACCTGCCAAACCTTTTTGCGTGAACACTTCGATAAAAAACCCGTTGACGTCATCATCAACGCCACATCCTTCGCCGTCGGCAATCCGGAGCAAGATGTGCTGGCCCA
>JANONM010000354.1:0-2488 GCA_031420855.1 Hyphomicrobiales bacterium | reverse complement strand
TACAATACGGTCAGCCGTTGCAACATCTCTGGCCCGCGAAGATACGATGATCTCACCCTTGATCTTGTGGTCGGTTGCAGCCCGTTCAAAAGCCTTGTGGGCCGAATGCAAATTGCCTGACCCGTAGTCAATGATGACAGTCTTCATTTTGCCAACTCTTGAGGCACTTCGCGTCCACCACCCCAAACGTCACCCCCGCGACGGCGGGGGTCCCGCTTTCTTTGACTGTTGAGTTTGTGGCTAGCGGGATTCCCGCCTTCGCGGGAATGACGGCTTCTTGGATACTCGTGTGAAAAGAACAGCAGAACTTCAACCACTCAACGAGCCCTTTGTCGACGGAATACGATCTTTCTGCCGTGGGTCAATTTCGATGGCGTCACGCAAGGCCCGCGCCAATGCCTTGAAGCTCGCTTCAGCAATATGATGGGAATTTTCGCCGTAGGCATTTTCCAAATGTAATGTGATGCCGGCATTCATGGCAAAGGCCTGAAACCATTCGCGCACCAGTTCCGCATCAAATGTACCGATCTTGTCGCGTGGAAAATCGCATTTGAAAATCAAAAACGGCCGGCCTGAAACATCAACGGCGCAACGTGACAGCGTTTCATCCATGGGCAAATCACAGGAGCCATAGCGGCGAATGCCCTTGCGATCACCCAAGGCCTTGGCAATAGCCTGTCCCAAGGCAATGCCGGAATCCTCAACCGTGTGATGGTCGTCGATGTGCAAATCACCATCGGTTTTCAGCGTGATGTCGAAGAGCGAATGACGTGACAATTGTTCCATCATGTGATCGAAAAAACCCACACCCGTCTTGATGTCAAAGCGACCCTCGCCATCCAGATTGACGGTGCAAGTTACCTTGGTTTCCGTGGTTTTGCGCTCAACTGTGGCTTGCCGCATGACTGTTTCCTTTTCTGGTGCAGCGCCATAGCAGACTTCTGGGGATAAGACTATATCATATCAGATCAATGCTTTACGCTTTGCACTTTGCAATTCTATGAAGCCACCTTACATATCCGGTCAGCAAACTACTGACTGACTTCAAGAGGTTAAAGCGATGAGTGAACCCGTCCAATGGCATGGCACAACGATTCTGACAGTGCGCAAAGGCAATACTGTGGTGATTGCCGGCGATGGTCAGGTCAGCCTTGGACAGACAATTATCAAAGGCAATGCCCGAAAGGTCAGACCATTGGGAACCGGAAAAGTCATCGCCGGATTTGCAGGGGCTACGGCGGATGCCATGACCTTGTTTGAAAGGCTTGAAGGCAAGCTTGAACAGTTTCCGAACCAGCTTACCCGTGCCGCCGTTGAGATGGCCAAAGACTGGCGCACCGACCGCTATTTGCGCAGGCTCGAAGCCATGATGATTGTGGCCGACAAAAACACATCGCTTGTACTGACGGGAACCGGCGATGTGCTTGAACCCGAAAATGGTGTGGTCGCCATTGGCTCGGGCGGAAACTTTGCGCTTGCCGCAGCAAGGGCCTTGATCGATACCGACATGGACGCCGAAGCCATCTGCCGCAAAGCCATGAAAATCGCCGCTGACATTTGCGTTTATACCAATGGCAATCTGACAATCGAAAAACTTGACAACATTTAACCTGATAAGAGACACCATGTCCGAACTCACACCCCGAGAAATTGTTTCCGAACTTGACCGCTACATCATTGGCCAGCACGATGCGAAACGCGCCGTGGCCATTGCGCTTCGCAACCGCTGGCGCAGGCAACAATTGACCGGCCAGATGCGCGAGGAAGTGTCGCCCAAAAACATTCTGATGATCGGGCCTACCGGTGTTGGCAAAACCGAAATCGCCCGCCGCTTGGCCAAGCTGGCCAATGCGCCGTTCATAAAAGTGGAAGCCACAAAGTTTACCGAGGTTGGATATGTGGGCCGCGATGTCGATCAGATGATTCGTGATCTGCTGGAAGCTGGCATCGGCATGATCAAGGCTGCCAGACGCAAAGACGTTGAGGTGCAGGCCCAGTTGAATGCCGAGGCCCGGGTGCTGGAAGCCCTCGTCGGTGCCAACGCTTCCGAGACAACCAGGGAAAGTTTCCGCAAAAAATTGCGGGCGAGCGAACTCGACTTGAAGGAAATCGAAATCCAGGTGGCCGATTCAGGCGGTATGCCAAGCTTTGATATTCCCGGCATGCCCGGCAGTTCAGCTTCGGTGATCAACCTTTCGGACATGATGGGAAAAGCCTTTGGTGGCCGCAACAAGCTGCGCAAACTGTCAGTGGTGCAAGCCCACACGATTTTGTTGGCCGAAGAATCCGACAAGCTGCTCGACCAGGAAAAAATCATTGCCGATGCCATCGATGCGGTGGAAAACAACGGTATCGTGTTTTTGGATGAGGTGGACAAGATTTGCGCCCGCAGTGAACGTTCTGGAGCCGATGTGTCACGCGAAGGCGTGCAGCGGGATTTGCTGCCGCTGATCGAAGGCACAACGGTTTCCACCAAACATGGCCCGGT
>JANONM010000353.1:0-5781 GCA_031420855.1 Hyphomicrobiales bacterium | reverse complement strand
CTTTTTGGCCCGGGCAATGCGCAATTGCCGCTGCCGCCGATGCTGATGTTTGACCGCATCACCGAAATCAAAAAAGATGGTGGGGCGGCGGGGCTTGGCACAGTGGTGGCCGAACTTGACGTCAACCCGGACCTCTGGTTTTTCCCTTGTCATTTCCACGGTGATCCGGTCATGCCGGGATGTTTGGGGCTCGACGCACTTTGGCAGCTCACTGGTTTCTTTCTGGGCTGGCTGGGTGAACCTGGAAAGGGTCGTGCGCTTGGTGTCGGCGAAGTGAAATTCACCGGCATGGAGACGCCGAAAATAAAGACAGTCACATATGAAGTTGAAGTCACGCGGCTCATCCTGCGCAAGCTTAAACTTGCCGTGGCCAATGGCATCATGAAAGCCGATGGTGAAGTGGTGTATCAGGTGACCGACATGAAAGTCGGTCTATTTGCACCAACCGCATAATCAACAGGGAGTCCAGCATGCGTCGCGTCGTTATCACCGGGATGGGCATTGTCTCCTCCATCGGCAACAATGTTCAAGAAGTTACGGCTTCCTTGCGGGAAGCAAAGTCCGGAATTGTTCCGGCAGAAAAGTATAAAGAACTGGGTTTCCGCTGTCAGGTCCATGGCCAACCCCACTATGACTTGGATACAGTTGATCGCCGGGTGCGGCGCTTTATGGGCGATGGTGCGGCGTGGAATTATGTGGCCATGCAACAGGCCATCGCCGATTCTGGCCTTGAAGAAAAAGACCAGAAGAATGATCGCACGGGGATCGTCATGGGATCGGGAGGGCCATCCACACGAACCTTGGTGCAAGCGGCAGACACGACACGCGAAAAGGGACCAAAGCGGGTGGGACCCTTTGCCGTTCCCGCCAGCATGTCTTCCACCAACTCTGCCACACTGGCCACGCCGTTTGGCATTCGCGGTGTGAACTATTCCATCTCCTCGGCCTGCGCCACATCAGCCCATTGCATCGGCAATGCGGCAGAACTCATTCAATGGGGCAAGCAGGACGTGATGTTTGCGGGCGGCGGCGAAGAACTGGATTGGACGCTCTCGGTGTTGTTTGATGCGATGGGCGCCATGTCTTCAAAGTACAACAATTCCACGGCCTCGCGGGCCTATGACAAGAACCGCGATGGTTTTGTGATTGCCGGTGGTGCGGGCACCGTGGTGCTGGAAGAGCTTGAACATGCCAAGGCGAGAGGTGCCAAGATTTATGCCGAACTTGTAGGTTATGGCGCAACCTCGGATGGTTATGACATGGTGGCTCCCTCAGGCGAAGGTGCGGTGCGTTGCATGCGGCAAGCGCTTGCCACGGTAAAAGGCGAGATTGACTATATCAATCCCCATGGCACATCGACTCCTGTTGGTGATGCAAAAGAAATTGAAGCGGTGCGCGAAGTGTTTGGTTCAAAAATTCCACCCATTTCCTCCACCAAATCCTTGACCGGTCATTCTTTGGGAGCCACCGGTGTGCAGGAAGCCATTTACTGTCTGTTGATGATGAAAAACGGCTTCCTCTGCGAAAGTGCCCATATTGAAGAAATTGACCCGGCCTTTGCGGATGTTCCAATTTTGCGGAAGCGCGTGGACAATGCACGGGTGGATACGGTGATGTCCAATTCATTTGGTTTTGGTGGCACCAATGCCACGCTTGTCATGCAGAGGTACAATGGTTGAGGGATTGATGAAGGGCAAGCGCGGGCTTGTCATGGGTGTGGCGAATGACCATTCCATCGCTTGGTCCATTGCCAAATCATTGCACGCCCATGAAGCCGAATTGGCCTTCACTTTTCAGGGGGAAGCCTTTGGCAAGCGATTGGAACCTTTAGCAGCATCAGTTGGTTCCAACCTGATGATCCCCTGCGACGTGGAAGACATTGCAACCGTTGACAATGTGTTTGCCGTGCTGAAAGAAAAATGGGGCAAGATTGATTTTCTTGTCCATGCCATTGCTTTCTCCGACAAGAATGAACTGAAGGGAAAGTACGCCGACACATCGCGGGACAATTTCGTCCGTACCATGATCATTTCATGTTTCTCGTTTACAGAAATAGCCAAGCGGGCGGCTGCCATGATGCCTGATGGTGGTGCCTTGGTGACACTCACCTATGGCGGCTCCACGCGGGTCATGCCGAATTACAATGTGATGGGTGTGGCGAAGGCCGCACTTGAATCATCGGTGCGTTATCTCGCGGGTGATTTTGGTGCGCAAGGCATCAGGGTCAACGCCATCTCCGCAGGCCCGATGCGGACACTCGCAGGCGCTGGCATTGGCGACGCAAGGGCCATGTATAATTTCCAGCAAACCCACGCACCCCTGCGCCGCACCATCACCACAGAAGAGGTGGGCGGTGCCGGCCTCTATCTGCTCTCTCCACTGTCCAGCGGTGTCACTGGCGAAATCCACTACGTGGATTCAGGCTACAATATCATTTCGATGCCACGACCCGAAGATTTGGTGAAATCATGAATTCTCACGAAGCACTGCTCGACAAATACGCCGAACTCACCATCAAGTCCGGCCTGAACATGCGTGCTGGCCAACAACTGATGATTACCGCACCGCTGGAAGCCATTGACCTTGTGCGTCGGATTACTTTTCACGCCTATCAGGCTGGTGCGGCGCTAGTGACAACGCTGTACTCCGATGAAAAAACCGCATTGATGCGCTTCCAGGCAGGCCATGCCGCGATCTTTGATGCGGCTCCTGACTGGCTTTTCAACGGCATGGCAGAGGCTTTCAAAGATGGCAATTGTGCACGGCTTGCCATCATCGGTGAAGACCCTGCCCTGCTTGCGGCGCAAGACCCTGAAAAACTTTCGCGGGCCAACCGGGCGCGGTCCAAGGCCTATAAGCCGGTGATCGAACAGATCACCAGTTTTGCCACCAACTGGTGCATCATCTCGGCGGCAACGCCATCCCATGCCCGCAATGTTTTTCCCGGCCTGTCTGATGCCGATGCCATGGCTGCCCTTTGGGCGGCGATTTTCAAATGCACACGGGCCGACTTGCCCGACCCGATTGCCGCATGGGCGGCCCATAATGCGGCGCTGCATGCCCGTGTAAAGATGTTGAACGAGAAACGCTTTGCCGCCTTGGCTTATAAAGCTCCGGGTACGGACTTTACCTTGGGTCTGGTGGACAATCACATCTGGGCAGGCGGGGCTTCCTTGGCCAGGAATGGTATCATCTGCAATCCGAATATCCCCTCGGAAGAAGTCTTCACCATGCCGCACCGGGAACGGGTGGATGGCATAATTCGGGCCACCAAGCCCTTGTCCTATCAAGGCACCTTGATTGATGGCATCAGCGTGCGTTTTGAAAAGGGCCGTATCGTTGAAGGCCATGCCTCGAAGGGCGAAAGCATTTTCCAAAAGATGATCCAGACCGATGAGGGTGCGGCTCGTTTGGGTGAAGTGGCTTTGGTGCCGCATTCATCGCCGATTTCAGCATCAGGCATTGTTTTCAACGAAACGCTTTATGATGAAAATGCCGCCTGCCACATCGCCGTGGGACAGGCCTATTCGCAAAACATGGCGGGCACGGCTGAAATGACGGCAGAGGTGAAACTTGCTGCCGGCATGAACACGTCGCTGGTGCATGTGGACTGGATGATTGGTTCGGCTGAACTTGATGTGGACGGCATCAACCAAGATGGCAGCCGGGAAGCGCTGATGCGGCGGGGCGAGTGGGTTTGATTTTTATTGCCTTGCTGTTTTCGTCCTGATGACAATCAGCTGCAGCGTTTCTTCATGATCGTTACGAATGCGATAGCTGGCTTCTGCTTCAAACATGATGGACCGACCTGATTTGATAATCTGAACTTGTCAGCTTCATCAATCGTTGCCGCGCCGCCCACCACGACGAGATGATCGCATTGTCCTGATGGACATTGTCTTTGCAAACTTTGCCGCGAACCAAGCGCCAGGCGTTCCACAACAGGGGACTCGCCATTCACGAGGCTTTGGCCTGCCCGCGATATTGCAGAACTGTCCATAGGAATATTTTCTGGAAAAAGTGTGGCGGCTGCAAGCAGTGGCATGAGATGTTTCAGGCATTCACCTGCTCCCTTGCGGGTGACCAGCACAGCATCTTGCGTGGTGACGACAATCAGGTCATCGACGTGGGAAAGAACGGTGAGGCGATCTCCGGCATGGACAAAATTGTTGCGGCCCCCGTTGGCCAGGGCCTTGCCATGGCAGGCGTTGCCATTGCCATCAGTGTTATGCAACTGGGCAACGGCGTCCCAGGTGCCGATGTCGCTCCAGTCATAGTCCACGGCCATGACCCAAACCTTGTCGGTTTTTTCGAGAATGGCATAGTCGACGGAGATCTGCGGAACCTTGTGATAGGCATCACAGTCGAGGTGCCAGACATGGTTTTCCTGCCTCGCGTTTTGCACGGCATCGGATATGGCCGTTACCAGTTCTGGAACAAGCCGCGTTGCTTCGGCGATAAAGGCAGCGGCACTGAACAGCAGGTTTCCGCTGTTCCACAAGTAACCTGACGCCATAAATTTTTGCGCTGTGTCGGCATCCGGTTTTTCTGCAAAGCGTTGTATTTTTGCCATCTCACCGATTGCCAGCGGGTGGGCTGGCAGAATGTAGCCGTAGCCTGTGGCTGGTGTGTTTGGCTTGATGCCGAAAGAAACAATGTCCCCAGCTTCGGCGTGCGGTTTTGCAAGTTCAACCGCAGTTGCAAAGGCCTCAGCATCGGGAATGTGGTGGTCTGCGGCCAGCATCATCAGCACAGCCTGCGGATCACGTTGCAGCGCCAGAAATGCGCCAGCCAGAGCGGCGGCACAACTGTCGCGGCCCTCGGGCTCCAAAATCACTTGGGCCGAGGCGTGACAGTTTGACAGCTCGGTTGCCAACAGTTGTTGATGCACTGATGACGCGACGATAATGGCATGGCGGTCAAAAACCGGCTGTTGGCAGCGCCGCAGGGTTTGTTGAATAAGCGAATTTTCGCCAGCCAATTGCAAAAACGGTTTGGGCTTCTCCGGTGTCGACAATGGCCACAACCTGCTGCCTGAGCCGCCGCTCAAGACCAGCGGAATGATGGGTGATGATTCAACCGTTTTGATTTTATTAACGCCTCGACAACCTGAGGCTAACCCAGCATTGCGCCAATGCAAAATGGAAAATGGCGGAGAGGGGGGGATTCGAACCCCCGATACGCTTGCACGTATGCCGCATTTCGAGTGCGGTGCGATCGACCACTCTGCCACCTCTCCGCAGAAACGGGTCAAACCGCTGGTCGAAGCCGCTGAATAGCCGAGGCCGGAGCTTATGCCAACAGTCTTTTTGAGGAGTGGATTTGGCTCGATAGTAACTCGCCGGGGGCACCGTCTGGCGGGGTAGGTCTCAGGCCGACAATGCAAAGCGGCGCGATGGTGCGGGGACGCTGTGGCCCAGGTCTTGGGCGGCTTCCATCCACGTGCGGATGGCATCGTCCACATTGGCGAGGGCTTCCTGTGGGGTTTCGCCGTCGCTCATGCAGCCGGGCAGGTCTGGAACGGTCGCGATGAAGCCGCCGCCATCGTCGACGGAGAGGGTTTCGATGACAATGGCATAACCATTAATGTTCACGGCAGATTTCTCACAGCATCAACAAACGCGATCAGTTGTCAAATGTATACAGACTTTATAACGTCCCCACCCCTGCCCCTCCCCGCAAGTGCGGGTAGGGGTGAGTTGGGGTGAGAGTAAGACTTTAGAAATCCATGCCGCCCATGCCGCCCATGCCGCCGCCTGGCATTGCCGGGGCTGCGTTCTT
>JANONM010000352.1:0-2487 GCA_031420855.1 Hyphomicrobiales bacterium | reverse complement strand
TGAAGAAAAACCAGGTGGATGTCATTCGGGGCAGCGCGAAAATTCTGGGCGCAGGCAAAGTCGAAGTGGCGGGAACGGTGCATGAAGCCAAGTCCATCATCATCGCCACAGGTTCGGATTCCGCAAAATTGCGCGGCGTTGAAATTGATGAAAAGCAGATCGTCACATCCACCGGTGCCCTGACACTTGAAAAAATCCCGGCGACCATGACAGTCATCGGCGCAGGTGTCATCGGCCTTGAAATGGGATCGGTCTATGCCAGGCTTGGCACCAAAGTCACGGTCATCGAATATCTCGACCGCATTCTGCCCGGCATGGATTTGGAAACCGCCAAGGCGTTCCAGCGGTTGTTGGAAAAGCAGGGTTTTGTTTTCAAGCTCGGCCACAAGGTGACGGGAGCGAAAACTGCAAAGTCAGGCGTCACGTTGTCCGTTGAGCCAGCTGCTGGTGGTGCATCCGAAGAGTTGAAGTCCGATGTGGCCTTGGTCGCCATTGGCCGCACCGCCTACACCGAAGGCTTGGGCGCAAAGGAAGCTGGCATTGCCCTTGATGAGCGCGGCCGCATTATCGTCGATGACCACTTCGCCACCAATGTGAAGGGCATTTTTGCCATTGGCGATGTGATCCGCGGACCCATGCTGGCCCACAAGGCTGAGGATGAAGGTGTGGCCCTTGCCGAAATGCTGGCGGGTCAGGCGGGCCATGTGAATTATGATGTGATCCCCGGCGTGGTTTACACGTCTCCCGAAGTCGCCTCTGTCGGCAAGACCGAGGAGGAATTGAAGGCCGTTGGCATTGCCTACAAGGCTGGAAAATTTCTTTTCCTCGCCAACGGCCGCGCCAAGGCCAACCAGACCACTGATGGTTTTGTCAAGGTGCTCGCCGATGCAAAGACCGACCGGGTGCTCGGTTGCCATATCGTGGGGTCACAAGCCGGTGAACTCATCCATGAGGTTGCGGTATTGATGGAATTTGGTGGCTCTGCCGAAGACCTGGCCCGCACCACCCATGCCCACCCGACCTTGGCAGAGGCCGTCAAGGAAGCGGCCCTCGCGGTGGCGGGGCGGGCCATCCATAGTTGAGGGGCGGCCTTTGCTAAAATTTGAGCCAATGTCCTAACGGCATTGCAATCTCACCCTGTTACGACCAATCCAGCAACCGCTGGAAGATGGGACACTGGGATGGACAATAATCAGATCGATATCATGGTGCTGGACGACGATGTCGACCTGCTCACCAGCGTGGCCGAATTGCTGGCCGATTCCGGCTACAAGGTCAAAGGCTTCGCTGATCCTGAAAGTGCTGTTGAATTTGCCGTGGACCGCAACTTCAAGGTTGGGGTTTTCGATTTTCGTCTGGGCTCTGTCAAAAATGGTCTCGACGTGGTGGAAACCTTGCAAGCCATGGGTTCCAAGGCCTTCTATGTGCTGGTGACCGCCGATGTGGAACGCGCCACGCAGTTGCGTGCCATGGGCCTCAAGGTTTTTGAATTCATGCGCAAACCCGTGCAACCCCAGGATTTGCTGGATACGGTGGAACGGGCCATGGGTCTCGCCCGGGCGGCGTAGTCCCAAACTAGGCAATAATACCCAACATCGCGGGGTTGATCGGGTAGTTCAGCGCGCACTGGATAAATCATATGGCCTGCTGACATGACTTGTCAGCAGGCCATTGTATTTGGAGCGGGTCGTGACCTATGCACAAAATCTCTAGCTCTTCGCGGTCCTGGTCTTCGGCCTCATCATCGTACCGGGCATGGACATGTTTTTCGTCATCGCCAATGCCCTTGCGGGTGGTCGCGCACGCAGGCTGATGGCGACGGCAGGTGTGATGCTGGGCGGGGTGTTTCACACGCTGTTTGCTTTGGTCTGTGTCGGCGTGTTGACCACTCTGCCCAGCGCTGTGTTCACAGTGATCCTGTTGGCGGGTGCGGCCTACATGGCGTGGATCGGCTGGACCCTCGTGCGAAGTTCGATCACCGTCTCAAGCCTCGGTAGCGAGGGTGCCGCCTCCCTGCGGCAAGCTTTCAGGCAAGGCTTCGTCACCTGCGTACTGACCCCCAAAGCCTACATGTTCACCCTCGCCGTCTACCCGCAATTCATGTCGCCAAAATATCGGCCGATGTGGGCGCAGGCGCTTGTCGTGGGCGTGATTACGGCAGGGCAACGAGTCCAGGTTAACGCAGATTGAGGCTGAGTGCGGATAGGAGGTAGCTTGTGTCCCAAGTTGCGAGTTTTCTTTTGCCTTTGATTGAAGTTTTTCCAGGAGCGGCCCCGGCGAAGGCCTTGGCCGTCAAGACGCGCGAGGAGATGTAACAGCACCGTTCAGTTTTGATCTCGCCACCCACTTCGATGCGGGTTTCGATCATGGCGATTGTTGTGGGGCCCTTGAAGCGCGGTTCATCGGGATAACGCTGTTTGCCGCTCATCCCATCGACCCGCTGTGAGACAAGGTGGCGGC
This sequence comes from Hyphomicrobiales bacterium, assembly GCA_031420855.1. Taxonomy (GTDB): domain Bacteria; phylum Pseudomonadota; class Alphaproteobacteria; order Rhizobiales; family Aestuariivirgaceae; genus Aestuariivirga. The sequence goes on along the minus strand of JANONM010000352.1, from coordinate 27 downwards.
GGTTTTCTGGTTGTCCCCCGCCTTCGC
>JANONM010000351.1:0-2182 GCA_031420855.1 Hyphomicrobiales bacterium | reverse complement strand
GCACAGCTTCGGCACCGGTGATTTCACAGGCGGCAACGATTGACGGTATGTTGAGATAGCTGTCTTTGGCGGGCGGTGGACCGATGCAGACACTTTCGTCGGCCAGCTTGACGTGCATCGCGTCGGCATCGGCTGTTGAATGCACGGCAACGGTTTGGATGCCAAGTTCGCGGCAGGCACGCAGCACACGCAGGGCGATTTCGCCGCGATTGGCAATGAGGATTTTTTCAAACATCGCCTATTCAATCACCATCAATACTTCACCAAATTCCACGGGCTGACCTGTCTCCAAAAGGATTTGCATGACTTTGCCTGAACGAGGCGCTGGTATCTGGTTCATGGTTTTCATGGCTTCGATGATCAGCAGGGTTTGGCCTTGCTTGACGTTCGCGCCAACTGTCACAAAATTTGGCGTATCAGGCGATGGGGCCAAATAGGCGGTGCCGACCATCGGGGATTTTACCGCACCTGGATTGTCACCCGGAGACATGACCTTGGCAGGAGCGGCCACTGCTGTTGCCGCCTGTGCTGGAACAGCCGCAACGGGTGCCATGGCAGGGGCAGCCTGATAACTCGCCACAAGGTTTCGTGAAACCCTGACACGTAAGCCCTTTTGCTCCAGTTCGATTTCGCTCAGACCAGTGGTGTTCAGAATTTCAGCCAGATTGTCGATCAGCATCAATTCAGCAGAACGCGGTGTCGGCTTTGACGATTGGGTGTTGCTGGATTTCTTGGAAACTGGCTTTTTGGCGGACATCGTCAGACTTTCTTTGAAATATCAGCGGGTGATTGGGCTTGTGTTGCAAGAAGTGCAGCGAGCCCTTCAAGGGCGAGTTCATAGCCCATGGGTCCAAAACCGCAAATCACGCCCTGGCAAGCAGGTGAAATATAGCTGTGGTGACGGAATGGCTCACGTTTGAAAACATTGCTCAAATGTACTTCGATTGCGGGAAGAGCCACGGCTTTGAGGGCATCGTGCAAGGCAACCGATGTATGGGTATAGGCACCCGCATTCAAGATTATGCCCTTGGCCTTGTGCTGCGCCTCATGAATGGCCGAGATGATTTCGCCTTCGATATTGGATTGCCTGAAATCAATGGTATGGCCAAGTGTGTTGGCCCGGGTCCGGCAGCTTGCTTCAATCTGGGCAAGTGTGGTGGAGCCATAGGTCTCTGGTTCGCGCGTTCCGAGCAGGTTCAAGTTTGGGCCATTCAGGATATAAATCATCGCCATGCCCTGCTTATAGGCTGGCGATGGGATGCAGTCCAATGGGCTTTGGCGGCATGGCGTTCAGCTGTGGATTATTTTGCCATCAGCAAAGCTTGCAGCCGCCATTGGCCCGCACCTTGGCGATTGCCGCTTGCAGGCCATCAAGCTGCAAATAGCCCGGCACCACCTGGTCATCAATGATGAAGGCCGGCGTGCCATTCAATTGCAGGGATTTTGCCAATTCGTAATTGGCGGCGATGGTGTCGATCACCGTTTGGTCAGTCATGTCCTTTTTGAATTTATCCATGTCGAGGCCTTGGGCCTTTGCCAGTTCATCGACAACTTCCTTGGTGACCTGGCCTTCATGGGAAAACAGGGCAACATGCAGAGGCCAATATTTGCCCTGCTTGCCTGCCGCCAATGCGCCACGGGCTGCATACTCGGAATTTTCACCGAAAATCGGGAATTCCTTGAAGATCACCTTCAGGTTCTTGTCTGTTTCGATCAACGACTGCATTTCCTGCATGGATTTTTTGCACCAGCCGCAATTGTAATCGAGGAACTCGACGATGGTTACATCACCCTTGGGATTGCCAAGGACGTTGTCGCCAGTTGTTTTGTATATTGCCGCGGTTTGTGTGGTCAAAGCTGCACCGCGGACTTTCTCTTCGGCCTGACGCTCGGACTCCTGAAGCTTTTGCGACATCTCGCGCAAGATTTCCGGGTGTTCAATCAGATAAGTACGGATAAGCTCATTCAATTCAATCTTTTGAGCGTCGGTAAAGTTTGCTGCAACTGCGGGGCCAATGGCAGGCATTGTCCAAAGTACAGTGCCCAAGGCCAGTGAACATAGTGTTGCTTTGATCCGATTCATGATGCTTCTCCGTCCTGTGTTCCATTTAAACTAAAATGCTTGCGCACAACAAATGTCATTTGCGTGATGAGAGTTCCAGTAAATCACTGGCCCGCAGCC
>JANONM010000350.1:0-5472 GCA_031420855.1 Hyphomicrobiales bacterium | reverse complement strand
CCGATGAAGAATCGGGTTGGAGGGCGAAGTCTGACACCGCCCTCCAACCCGCCACTACGGCGGGGAGGAGGTGGCCGAAGGCCGGAGGTGGGGGACGTGCGGCGGCAAATGGCCTACCCTAGATATCAAACGGATCAATCTGCAAAAATGCGGTACGCAGTGCCGCTGACCAGTCGCTGGAGAGTTTTTTGAAATAGGGGTCTTCCGGGCCGATGCGTTTGGTGTGTTCGATTTTCAGGCTGCCGGTTTCATAGGTCAGCATGTCAATCGGCAGCCCGACGCTGAGGTTGGATCGCAAAGTTGAATCAAACGACAGCAACACCATTTTGGCGGCGTCTCCCAATATCATGTCAGGGCGTGCAACACGGTCCAGGATCGGCTTGCCATATTTGTGTTCGCCGATCTGGAAAAACGGCGTGTCCGCGGTTGCTTCAATGAAATTGCCTTCGGCATAGATTTGGAAGAGCCGTGGAGATTGACTGCCAATCTGTCCCCCCAGAATAAAACTCGCTGAAAAAGCGTCGCTGCGGGCCCCCATCACTTCGCCATCAACTTTGCGCACTTCGCGCACTGCCCTGCCAACCATGCGTGCGGCATGAAACATTGACGACGCAGCAAACAGGTTGTCCGGGTCTTCATCGACCGGATTGATCTTGGCGTGCTCGCTCAACAAACTGACGACGCCTTGCGTAGCGGCCAAATTTCCTGCTGTCATCAAGATAAAAACGCTGTGGCCTGGATTGGTCCAACTATGCATCTTCTTGAATTTTCCAACGCTATCCATGCCCGCATTGGTGCGCGTATCGGAGGCCATTACGAGGCCTGAATCCAGCAAAAGTCCTACACAATATGTCATTCTTGAATCCCCCAGCCAAAATCCCCAAGCACCCCGTAGAATCGATTTTCCTATTGTTGGGCGATCTCGACGCGCACTTCAACTGTCATGGTTTCTGCCACCCCGCCCCGGCGCGACCCCCGCACCGGGGTAACGCTTGCTGCATCAATGCCGGCAGCCACCCGAACATACTGTTCTGTCGGGCAAATGCAGTTTGCCACATCAAAGCCAACCCAACCCAAATCCCGGACATGCACTTCGACCCAGGCATGGGATGCCGTGGAGGCCGCACCGATTCCCATCACCAGATAACCCGTCACATAGCGGGCGGGATAGCCCAGACTACGTGCGAGGCCCAAAAAAATATGGGCATGATCCTGGCAAACGCCACTGCCCCTTTCGAAGGCTTCGGCAGCCGTCGTCTGGGAATCGGTCACGCCTGTCAAATAGGCGACATTGTTGTGGACGAGAAACATCAGGCCATGAAGCTCACGCAATGGATCAACAAGATTCTGGCTATGGACTGGCAGCAGTTGCAAGATCTTGTTGCTGGGCAGGGTGGCATTGGTCTGGCGCATGTAGACAGCGACCGGTGCCATCTCAACCAATCCCCTCACCATGCCTTGGGCATCGTGGCTTTCAACAATGCCCTCGGCCACAATCTCCACCGGGCCACTGTGGTTGGTGAAGGTCGTCAGGGTTACGGCATTTCCGAAACCATCAAAATACTGCAGGGCATTCTCCATGCCGACAGCGCGAATTGTCCAGCTTTCAACGTGCTGGGAGGCAAAGTTGAGTGGCGTCAGCAGCAGTCTCTGCACGGCGTAATCGACATTCGTGTCATATTCAAAATGGGTGGCGTGACGGACTGAAATGCGCATGGCTTCACGGAAAATTGTAGGTTTTGGCAATGCTTGCCGACAGGGCATTGTTTCTATGCATGAAGTTCTGCAAAAACTCATGCAAACCGCTCTGGAAAATCTGCTTCATGTTGCCTCGTTTCAAATCCTGGAGAATGTCGGCTGCCATTTCCTGGCAATCATAACGCTGGCCGTAAAGTTCCTCGAGGCCTTGCAAGGCGAGGTTGATCCAGTTGTAGGTGAACAACAGGGAGCGCGGCATTTCATCCTTGAGGATCAGGAACTCGGAAATCAGCCAAGGTTTAAAGCGGCTGTCCTTGTAAAACCAGCGATAGGAACCGTGGGCGGAAACCGAGCGCAGGATTTGCGCCCACTGCTGGGAGTCAAGTTCACTGCCCACATCGCTGGGGCGCGGCAACAGGATGTAATATTTCACATCAAGGATCCGCGCCGTGTTGTCGGCACGTTCGATGAAATTGCCAAGCTGGCTGAAATAATAGGGATCATTGCGCAGCATGGTGCCAAGCACGGCGCCGCGAAAGGCCATGGCCTTCTGCTTGACCCATTCCAGAAAACTCGGAAGCCGGTCTGACGTTATATCTTCAGGCCTGATTTGCGAAAGTTCATTCCAGGTGGAATTCAGGCTTTCCCAAACGTCACGCGTCAAAGCCGTGCGCACTGCCCTGGCGTTATTGCGGGCAGCTCTCAGGCTGGATTTGATGCTGGATGTATTATCCTCATCGAAAAGCAGAAAATTGACAACCCGCGAACCGTCGATTTCCTTGTGCTTTTTAAAGTAGCTTTGCAGGCACGCAGCACTTGAAAGCGTGGATTTCCATTCATCACGGTGGCCTTCAACGGCCCCCGGCATCAGGGAAATACGATAGCCCACTTCCAGCAAACGGGCCATGTTTTCGGCCCGCTCGACATAGCGTGACATCCAGAAAAGCTCTGCTGCGGTTCGACCCAACATGTCAGTCCTCCAACACCCAAGTGTCTTTGGTGCCGCCACCCTGACTTGAATTGACGATGAGCGAGCCTTCCTTGAGGGCCACCCGCGTCAGACCGCCGGGGGTGGTGCGAATGCGGTCACTCGACAGCACGAAGGGTCGCAAATCCACATGGCGTTGGGCGATGGCGCCTTGGTCAAAGGTAGGAACCGTGGAAAGTGCAAGTGTGGGTTGGGCAATGTAGTTGCTGGGCCTTGCCACAAGCTTTTCACGGAATGTGGCGATTTCCTCTTTCGTCGATGTGGGCCCCACCAACATGCCATAGCCGCCGGAGCCATGCACTTCTTTGACTACCAGTTCCGCCAAATGCTCCTTGACGTAAGCCAAATCTTTTTCCGACGAGCACAACCAGGTTGGTACATTGCTCAACAGCGGTTGTTCTCCTGTATAGAACTCGATGATGGCTGGCATGAAAGAGTAAACAGCCTTGTCGTCGGCAACACCTGTGCCCGGAGCGTTGACGAGTGTTACACGCCCGGCCCGGTAAACATCGAAAATACCCGGCACGCCCAGACTGCTGTCGGGTTTAAATGTCAGGGGATCAACGAAGGCATCATCAATCCGGCGATAGACCACATCGACTTTGCGCGGCGCCTGGGTGGTGCGCATGTAGAGCCAGCCGTCGGACACAAACAAATCCCGCCCTTCACACAGTTCCACACCCATTTCGTCGGCAAGGAATGAATGCTCGAAAAAGGCCGAGTTGTGAATGCCAGGAGTCAGCACCACGATGACGGGATCATTGCCTGCGGTTTCGGGTGCCACGGCTTCCAGGGTTTTGTGCAACAGGGCGGAATAGTTGTCGACCGGTGCGACCCGTTGCTGGGCGAACAGTTCCGGAAAAAGATGCATCATCGCTTCACGGTCTTCCAACATGTAGGAGACGCCGGAAGGGGTGCGGCAATTGTCTTCAAGGACGAAGAAATCACTTTCACCCACCCGCACAATATCAACACCCATGATATGGGCATAAATGCCGTTGGTTGGATCAACGCCAATCATTTCAGGAACAAAGGCGTCGTTCTGGACAATCAACTGGGTTGGTACGCGCCCTGCCCGCAAAATTTCCTGGTTGTGGTAGATGTCATGCAGGAAAGCATTGATGGCCCGCACCCGCTGCTCGATACCTGCTGAAAGCCTGCGCCATTCCTGGGCGGCAAATATGCGCGGAACAATATCAAACGGGATGATGCGTTCGCTGGCTTTGTCATCGCCATAGACTGCAAAAGTAATGCCCTTGCGGCGAAACCTTGCCTCAGATTCTTTTAGCGCCCGGTCGATATCCGACTTGCCGAGTTGTTTCAGCCAGGTTTCCACTTTCCCATAGGGATCGCGAACTTTGCCGCTGGATGCAAACATTTCGTTGAAGGCCATTGCGCCGTGTCCTCGCCGTGTTGCATCGCGATCAGAACCCAGTTTGGCTTTTTGTGCAAGGCATAAATTCTCACGAGCCGCCCTGCCCCAAAGCCAATGCCCCATCCAGCACCAAACCTACAGCGCCGAGCAAAGAATCGTTTTCAGTAAACTTGCCAACCTGGATCAGGGTTTCAGTCTTTGCCCGCGCATCAGCGTATTTGTACAAGGTATGACGCTGGTAAGATGCAATCATCGGGTTGAGCAACAAATCACCAGCCAATGCCATGCGACCACCGACGAGGATCAATGGTGGGTTAAGCATGGTGCCAATCATGGCCAATCCCCTGCCGCCATAGTCAGCCACATCGGCAATCATGCGCAAGGCACTTGCATCGCCTGACTCTGCCAGCATGATGGCGCGATCCATGGTCATGGGCTGTTTGTGGACACGCGACAATTGTTCCAGTGGTTTTACAAAGCTTGCATAAAGTTCGAGGCAACCCCGGTTGCCGCAGCGGCACAATTCACCTTCAGGATATATGCTGACATGGCCAAACTCACCAGCGCCACCAGCAATGCCTTTCAACACGTTTCCGCCCACGACGACCGCACCGCCAACGCCCACGTCCATTTTGAACAGGACAAAATTGTCAATGCCGCGCGCCGCACCCCATTTCATTTCAGCAAGGGCAGCACAGTTGCTTTCATTGTCAACATGCACAGACCGCTTGAACAGGGTTTCAAAAAAGCTGCGAATATTGATGCCCGACCACTTCGGCAAGATGCCGCCGCGTTGCAAAACGCCATCTGGCCGGACAGGGCCAGAAACTGAAACACCAACACCCAACAGGCTTGTTAGCGGCAAGCCATTGGATTTGTAAAATCCGCGATAGGATTTTTCCACTGTGGCCAAAACATCGCTGGGATCATAGTCAACACCGAGATGGATTTTTTGCTCGGCAATGAAGCTGTGGGAAATGTCAGCGACAACAAATTGCACATCGTCATAGCCGAGGTGAATGCCGATGCAAGTTCCGGCCTGCGGATTGAGGGTGAGAACGGTGCCAGGACGTCCGACGCTGACCGTGCCGGGGCTTTCTTGCTCAACTTCAACAATGACGAGACTATCCTTCAACCCGGCAACTGCGGCTGAAATGGTGGACCTTGCCAAACCGGAGTGGCGGGCAATTTGTGCAGCGGTCATGCCGCCCTGCTGGCTGAGCGCACGGATGATCTGGCTGGCTGGCGTGCCAGTGGCAACCGTCGACATGATCTGCTTGATGCGGCTTTGTGCCATTGCGAAACCTTGATGTTGTTGCGCCCCATATTGACAAGGCAATTTGTTCGCCATAGAACAAATTGTTGAAAATAAAAAGAGCGGCATTCAGCCTGCCTTGCACATACAGCTTCG
>JANONM010000349.1:0-4680 GCA_031420855.1 Hyphomicrobiales bacterium | reverse complement strand
CATGGTTTTCTCCTGTTCAAAACTGACAGCCAGACGATACATCCGCCATGGCGGAAGGCAAGGCCTCTTGACCTGATGGGCCGCATGCGCACAACTGCCTGCCATGACCGAATATGAACTTCTGCGCATCATCACGTTCCTCGAGCGCATGCGCACGCCCTATGACAAACTGCTGAAGGCCGCGGAGCCTGACCCCAACTGGAACATCATTCTCTACCTGATGAAATGCCATTTGCGCAGCGAGAATGTGACGATGTCAGCGCTTGCGTCAGCGGCAGACATTCCCTTCGCCAGCGCCATGCGCCGCATTCACAAATTGATTGCAGACGGTGACATCCAGTTGCGAAAGCGCGGCACCACGGGAAAGTCACACTATCTTGAACCCAGCCGCAATCTGGCGATTGGCTTCACCAATTATGCGGCCAAGGTCAAAGGCCTGCTGGCCGACACTTTTGGATTGAAAAGTGGCAGTGGTGATTCAGAAGACTATTATTTCGGCGGCTCCTATCTCGCAGGCCAGATCATTCCACCTCTCGAAATCATGGAGAAGAAAAAAGAAACAGGGCCGGACCTGCGCTTCCTGCTGCACGATGACAACTATTTCGCCAGCATGCGCGACATGTGGTCGGATTTTCGCAGCAAACTTTCGTCACGGCAAAATTTCAGACTGCTCAGTTTGCCGGAATTGCGTGAGGAAGTTTTCGCCAACGCCCGGCGGAGCGAAAGCCAATATGATGTGATCGCCGTCAACATGCCATGGCTGGGTGAATGTGTTGCCAACAACGTGGCCCTGCCCTTGACGGAATTTCTGAAAAGCAGCGGCATCAACCCGCTGGATTTTCACCCCAATATCTGGGCGACCGGCCATTGGAACGACACGCAATATGGCATTCCCATCTATTGCACCATCGAAGCCTTGTCATTGCGCAAGGACCTGTTCGAGGAACGCGGGCTTGCGCACCCCGGCAGTTTTGAAAAAGTCTTGCAGGCCGCCACAACCCTGCACAATCCGAAGCGTGGCATGCATGGCGTGGTTTGGAATGCGGCGAAGGGCATGCCGATTTCCCACAGCTTCATGTTTTTCATGGGATCATGTGGCAGCCCGGTGATTGATATTCCGGCACCGCGCCTGCATGTGGATTACAGCAAGTTGAAAGGCGAGGCGATGCGGCCGCGCATCGTCGGCGAAGCCGGACGCACCACGCTCAAATACATGCACGGTCTGTTGGCCTGTTCACCGCCCGATATTCTCTCTATCGATTGGAACCGCGCACTTGACTACTTCATGAGCGGCCATGCGGCGATGATCTATTGTTGGACCATGCGGGCAGCCCGTTTTGAATATGACATTCATTCCCTGGTAAAACGCAAAGTCGCCTATCTTCCCCATCCGGCGGGGCCCGGCGGCAAGGGTGTATCACCCATCGGCGGATTTCTGTTGATGGTGCCAGCATCATTGCCGCCCGCCCGCGCCCATCTCGCCTTCGAAGCCATTTCCTGGATGGCCTCTCCCGCCGCCATGAAGGAACACGTAAAAAATGGTGTTCCCGTCGCACCGCGTTTCAGCGTCAGCGCTGATCCGGAGGCCGCAGCATCAACACCGATTGTGAGCTTTGTTGATCGTCTGGCGAAGCAGAACAAGATCCAGCATTGGCAAAGGCCGCCGGTGCCGGAGTATCATCTGATTGAAGAGATTTTGGGTGAAGAGATTTTTGCCGCACTGAATGGCGAGTGTTCGGATGAAGAGGCGCTGGCCCGCAGCCAGAACCGGATTGATGCCGCAATGCGGGCGGCGGGGTATTATTGAATAGTGGGGGTTGTAATGGTGATTTTGTGGTGCACTTGGTTGTGGGGTGTGGCCCTCCTGAAGCGGGCCATGACGGAACGAGGGGAGGTATAATTTGACGCGATTTTACGAACTTTCCCCTGACTCCGTCATGGCCCGCTTCAGGCGGGCCACCCATGTCGGAGCACTTTGCCATGCATGAGGAAAAACACTCCGCCGTCTACATCATCACCAACATGCGCAACGGTGCTATTTATGTAGGTGTTACCAGCTTGTTGTGGAACCGGATTTGCGACCACAAGAACGGTACCTTCGAAGGGTTCAGTAAAAAATACGGGCTGGGAATGTTGGTCTGGTATGAGCATCACCCGTCAATGCTCTCGGCCATTCACCGCGAAAAACGGTTGAAAAAATGGAAGCGTGACTGGAAGCTGAACCTGGTCAACACCTTCAATCCGGATTGGCGTGATCTCCATGATGAGATCGACAGCAACGTCAACCGGGTGGAAGAGTTCGCAACCCGCAAAGTGTTTTCGGAGTGACCTCTCGTGGGTGGCCCGCCTGAAGCGGGCCATGACGGCGTGAGGGGGTGATGGGGGGTGAGGTTACGCCACCGCCTGCCGCCTGACCGTCGAATACACCAGTGCTGCCACCACGATCAGTGCGCCTTGGAAGATGTATTGATACATCTGCGTCAACCCGAGGAACGTCACGGCATTCAGCACTTCGGTCAGCAGCACCGCACCCAACACCGTGCCGATGAACGTGCCACGCCCACCCTTCAAACTCGTGCCGCCCAGCACCACGGCGGTGATGCTGGAGAGGGTGTAGTTGATGCCTTGCCTGGGGTCGCCGACGCCGATTTGGGTCATCAGCATAATGGCGCCGATTGCGGTGAGGAGCGCGCAGGCGATGTATCCATAGACGAAGGTGCGGTCGACCGGGATGCCCATGCGCCGGGCGGATTCTTCGTCGGAGCCGACGGCGCGCAAGCGCCAGCCGAAACGGGTTTTGCGCAAGGTGTATTCACCGCCAAGGGCGACGAGTACCAGCACGATGAAGGCCACCGGGATGGGGCCCCATTGCCAGTTGATCCACTCGGTGACGGGAAAGCTGATGTAGCCATCGGGGTGGTCGCGCAACAGGAAGCTCAGGCCTTGAATGCCGATATACATGGCCAGCGTTGCGGCGATGGCGGTGAAGTTGGCGTAGCGGATGAGAATGCCGTTGATCGACCCGACAATGAAGGCGCCTGCGAACATCAACAGGAAACCTGCGATGATCACGGCGGCAGATTTATCATCGTTGATGAAGAAGGATGCGACGACGACGAGGAAACCGGCAAGCGGCCCCACGGATAAATCAATGCCGCCCATGAGGAGGGCTATGGTTTGGCCGAGTGCAATGAAACCCAAGGCCGTGGCCAACATCAGGATGTTGTAGATGTTGAAGAATGAAAAGAAGTTTTCGTTCTGACTGAAGACGTAGAGTCCGAGCAGCGCTGTGACGATGGCCAAGGGAATGGCGGGGGCGTTGTCGGACTGGAGGAAATGCCGCCAGCCGCTTTTTTTGGTTCCATCACCATGAACACTTTCGCCAACATGGGTGGCAGCACTGACGGCGGCGGCGACAATGCGTTCTTCTGTCACGTCTTTGCCTGTGAGGGTTTCAACCACCCTGCCCCGCGACATGACGATGACCTTGTCACACAGGCCTTCAAGTTCTGCGGCATCAGATGAGTTGACGATGACGGGCGTGCCTGAGGCGGAGACATCGCGCAGGATGCGATAGATTTCAGCACGTGCACCAACGTCAACGCCCTGCGTAGGTTCGTCGGCGACGATCAATCCGGGTTCAGACAGAAGGGCGCGGGACATCACGACCTTCTGCTGGTTGCCGCCGGAGAGGGAAAGGATGGGTGCTTCGAGGCCCGGGGCTTTAACGGCGAGGGAAGCAAATGTCGTTTGAACCTGCGTGAGTTCCTTTTTGCGGTTCATGATACCCTTGGCGGCGAATTTTTCGAGGGCGGCGAAGGAGGCGTTTTCGCGCACGGTGAGGCCGCTGGCGAGGCCTTCGGTGTGACGGTCCGACGGCATGAAGGCGGCTTCGTCCAGAAGCTCATGTCGGTTCAGTGTGCGCCCTTGCAGCGAAATGCTGCCATGCGTAACGCTAAGGCCCGCCAGCGCTTTCATCAACTCCGCCTGGCCGTTTCCGGCAACACCGGCGACACCGATGATTTCGCCCTTCGCCACATCGAAGGAGACATCCTTGAAGCCTTTGCCACTGAGGGCGGCGGCGGAGAAGCTGACGTCCTTCGATGCCGTGTGCAATTTTTGTGGGAAGGTGGAGCCCAGGTTGCGGCCGACGATGAGGCTCAGGAGATCGGCGTCGCTGATGGCGCTGACCCGTGAGCTGCCGCGATAACGGCCATCGCGCAACACGGTGACGCGCTGGGCGATCTGGCGCAGTTCGGCGAGGCGGTGGGTGATGTAGATCACTGATGTGCCGGATTTCACCACTTCGCGGATGCGGCCGAACAGCATGTCGGTTGCGTCCTGGTCCAATGCGGCTGTCGGTTCGTCGAGGATCAACACCTTTGGTTTGTTGGCGAGCGACTTGGCGATTTCGAGCAGATGTTTTTGCGCCACGGTGAGGCCGTCGGCGCGCAGGCGGAGCGGCACGTGAAGGCCAACAGCATCCAGCATGTCGCGGGCCACGGCTTCAGCGTCTTTGCCTTCAAACAATTTTGCGGGCAGTGCGACGCGCAGGTTTTCTATGACAGTGAGATCGTCAAGCACGGCCGGGTGCTGGAAGGAAATGGCAATGCCGAGGGCTGCGGCCTTGTCTGGCGTCATGTCGAGGATGCGTTCGCCCTCAAACCAGATTTCGCCGAG
>JANONM010000348.1:0-6435 GCA_031420855.1 Hyphomicrobiales bacterium | reverse complement strand
GCTCGTCCATCCCGACAGCGAAAGCAGGATGCCGCGCGCCCGGTCCGCCGCCTCGCGGTCTGAAACCCCAGCCTGCAGTTCAAGGGCTTCCCGCTGTTCCGCCGTCGCTTCCAATGGTGATTTGCCAGACATGTTCCAACTCCCGAATCAAACCCCGAAAGAATGAATCACCTTTCCAATCCGTTGGCTATTCCCCAAAACTCTGCTTACGATAGGCTTCTAAAGCGACCTGCAGGTGCCGTGGCGGCGATGTAGCGGGCGTCCGGCAGGAGATTGCGGAGCACAGCGGAAACGCGTCTACGATTAAACCAGAGCATTGCGCTTTCAATTGCATCCGTATCCAGCAGCTTGGAAATAATTGGAACACTCTTCGGGCGAGAACAGCACGCAGATATTGCCGATGATGGCATGTTTTTCCGCAAGCATCTGCAAACCCCGTTTGATGTGAGCGCCGGTGGTCCTGGCATTGGCCATGCAGGTGTGGTTGGTGGCGATAGTGCCGGTTTTGCCGGTGACCGCTTGTGCCATGCGCAGCACAATGTCGTTGGCTTCGCTGCCCGTGCACACCTTGATCGCCGAGGTGATGCCGTGGTTGAAGGTGCGCATCAGCCGTTCCATATAGTCGAGAATGCCGTCGTGCAGATAGCGCGTGTGGGTGTTGAGGGCTGCCGCCTGTTTGCAGATGGCTGCAACGACATGCGGGTGGCAATGGCCGACATGGAGCACATTGTTGTAACAATCGAGGTATTGGCGGCCAGTGGATCGGTCAGCCAGCAGCCCTCGCCGCTGACAATGTGCAGGCGCTCATCGTAGAACAGCCGCACATTTGGACCCAGCAGTTTTTGCCGCCTTGCGACAGGATCATCGACTGTCATTGGCATGGCAGCTTCCCCAGCCCTGATCATGATTGAGCATCATGTGGCGCAGCGATGACCTGATCAGAATATTTTATCAACCGTCATAAAAAGTAAAATCCATCTTGCAGTTTGAACGGGATGCGATAAGGTCTGTAATGTTAATCGCATTTTCAACGCTGAATATCTCTATGTAGCTGGGGGCACATTGTGCGGCTACTGTTAGTACAGGCAGCCGTTCCAACCCACGGAGGTTAGAGCCATGCCTGTTCACCCCACCTATCCCGGCGTCTATGTCGAAGAAATTGACAGCGGCCTCAAACCCGTCAGCGAAGTGGCAACCTCGGTTGCGGCCTTCGTCGGCTCATTCCAGCGCGGCTTGGTCAATGAGGCGGTGCAGTTGCTGGGCATGTCTGATTTCGAGCGCGAATACGGCGGCCTCGACCGTCTTAGCGAAACGAGCTACGCCATCCAGCAGTTCTTCATGAATGGTGGCAGTGAGGCCTGGGTGGTGCGGGTTGTCAATGCGGCGATTGCGGCGCGGATAGAAATGAAGAGTTTCCGTGACGATTCCGTTTTCATCGCTGTTGCGGGGCGGAGGATTCGTGGCAACAGGGCCGATAACGCCGGAGCCTGGGGCAACAATCTTCGCGTCGAAGTCGACTATGATACTGCCATTCCAGCCGAACAGTTTAACCTCACGATCATGGAAGTTCAGTCCGACGGGGATTATTTTGCTGTCGTGCAAAGCGAGGTATTCCGCAATCTGACCATGCGGCCCAATGCGCCGAACAATGCGCTTGAGGTCGTCAATCAAGGATCGCGCCTGGTGCAATTGCTGCCGGGTGTTGCACCGCCGATTCCATTCGTAACTTCGTTCAGGCCTGCAAGTAGCGGAACTTTCAGCGGAGTGCTTGCTACTGGTCCAATTGTTATTCCGCCGGGACCGAACGTTGCGCTGGACTTGACCATTACAGGAACTGTGGCGGCCATTCCTGCTACCATTGCCTATGCGCCTGCCGCAGTTCCAACAAGCTACGCGGAACTTCTTCCGTTCCTGCAGAACATGATCAGGCAATCCGCGTTTCTGGCGGGAACACCGGTTGCGCTGCGACCATTGTTGACGGGAGCCGTGGTTCAACTAGTGGCCGATGGCGCCGATCAGCGCTATCTCGTCAAATTGGGCAAAGCGGCGCGCGGCTATGCCTCCAATATGACGCTGACGATCAGCGGCGGTCAATCGATCACCATCAAACTGGTTGCTGGAGCTGCTGCCACTGACGGAAAAGTCCGGCCTCAGCAGCTACAGGCTGTCGCAGCGGGTGGCAGTATGTTGGGGACGGATGGTGTGGCCCCTGCTGCAGGTGCCACTTTCAGACCGATCACACTGAACAACTATCTGGGCTCCGCTGCACTTCATAGCGGCATCAATGCGTTGGACTTTGTTGATCTGTTCAACATCTTGTGCATGCCTGAGGTCGTGCATCTGACAGCTGCCGACATGCGCTCGGTCTATTCTGCAGCAGAAAACTATGTCACGGACCGCAGGGCGATGTTGCTGGTTGATATTCCTGAAAACACGACACGGCTGGACGTGATGCAGCAATGGATGGTGGATAATGCGCAACTTCGCCACCCCAATGCAGCTGTCTATTTTCCGCGCACCAATCTGGTTGATCCCCTGAACGATGGACGGGTGCGGTCGGTGGCGGCGAGCGGCACCATTGCCGGGCTTTGGGCGCGCACCGACGTGGCACGCGGTGTATGGAAAGCGCCTGCTGGTACTGAAGCGCGACTCCGGAATATCGAGAGCCTGACCTACGTGATGACCGAACTCGAAAACGGCACTCTCAATCCCATCGGTGTCAATTGTCTGCGCAATTTTCCGATCTACAGCAATATCTGCTGGGGTGCGCGGACGTTGAACGGAGCCGATGTGATGGCGTCGGACTGGAAATATGTGCCGGTCAGGCGAACCACGCTGTTCCTTGAAGAGAGCCTTTATCGCGGCACCAAATGGGTGGTGTTTGAACCAAATGACGAGCCGTTGTGGTCCCAGATCAGATTGAATGTCGGCAGCTTCATGCATGACCTGTTCCGCAAAGGCGCCTTCCAGGGCAAGACGCCACGCGAAGCCTATTACGTGAGATGCGACAGCGGCACCACGCCGCAAAGCGACATCGACAAGGGCGTTGTCAACATCGAAGTTGGTTTTGCACCACTGAAACCGGCCGAGTTTGTCGTGCTCAAGATTCAACAGATCGCCCGCATTTCGGCTGAATAGAGGGAACCTCCAACCATGGCCAGCTTCACCGCAAATCCACGCCGCTTTGACCCCTACAAGAATTTCAAGTTCCGGGTAAAATGGGATGGCCGCTATGTGGCGGGCGTCAGCAAGGTGGGCGCATTGAAGCGCAGCACCGAAGTGGTGGAGCACCGCGAAGGCGGTGACCCCTCGACCAGTCGCAAGTCCCCGGGCCGCACCAAGTATGATGCCATCATGCTGGAGCGCGGTGTGACCCATGATCTTGAATTCGAGCAGTGGGCCAACAAGGTGTGGAATTCCACGGGCGGCTTTGGGGCCGAGGTGTCGCTGGCGGATTTCCGCAAGGATTTGATTCTTGATCTCTTCAATGAGGCCGGACAGAAAGTGATTTCCTATCAGCTCTACCGTTGCTGGGTGTCAGAGTACCAGTCTTTGCCTGATCTTGATGCCAACGCCAATGCCATAGCCATCCAGCATATCAAGATCGAAAACGAGGGCTGGCTCAGGGATGTTGCGGTTGTAGAGCCAAGCGAACCCAGCTTTACAATTCCGTTGGGGTGACGCGTTTGGCTGACATTGGCAGCCGGTTTTGAGAGGTGCTTTTATGGCTGGTGCACATGAGGTGATCAGGGTTGATCTGGCGCATGGCGCACTGCACCACGCAGCGCTGGCCTTGCCCACGGGGTTTGATGAAATGGCACTGGCAAAAGCTGACAGAGTTGCCACGCTTGATGTGGCATCGGCGCTTTTGCAAAGACTGGGCCTGCGGTTTGACGATGGTCCGGATGCTGTGACTGATGTTTCAGCTTTGACAGTTGGCAATAAGGAGCGCCTGCTGTTTGCGCTTTGCAAGCATCTCTATGGCGCAACAGCAGACCTTGTGGCGTCCTGCCCGAATTGCAGCAAACTGTGCGAATTGACGTTTTGTTTTGATGACGTGCAGGCAACAGGGCCAACGGCCAAGGGCTGGTTTCCATTGGGGGACGGGTGGCAGGCTGAGGTGCGACCGCCCACATTGGGCGATATAGCAGCCGTGCGCCATGTGCCAGAAGAAGCGGCAAGCCGCGCCTTGATTGAGATTTGCATTGCACGCCTTGTTGATGCTTCAGGCGCCATTGTTCCGGCTCAAATGCTGCCACCGAGTCTGGAGGCGCAGGTGGCTGAACGCCTTGAAACCATGGACCCCGCGAGTGAGACACGTGCACTTGTGACATGCCCTGCATGCAGCATGGATTTCGAAGCGGAGATTGATGCCTTGACCTTGCTAACCAAAAAACTCGGCAGCAGTACTGCCCTCTATGGCGAGGTCTATCGCATGGCACGGGCCTATCACTGGAGTGAGGCGGATATCCTCAATCTTCCGGTGCAGCGGCGGCGAACTTATCTGGCCGTGGTCGAAACCGCAGGGGGGACGCCATGAGCCATTTTGTACAAAGGCTTCTGGCCAGACATCTTGGAACGGCTGCACAGCCTCCGTCAGGGACTGTGGTGATGACACCGCGGGTGGCATCGCGGTTTGAGAGTTTCGCCCCGGCACCTGGCGCAGACATGGTTGCGGCTGATACGGCGACTGAAGCAGTTGCAGGGCGACCTCATGTGCAAACGACGAAGGCAGAGCAAGCCAGCAGCATTCCGCCGAACCTGGAGGACAAAGCCAAGGCGCTGCAGCAGCCTGCGGAAGATACTTTAGCAACAGGACTTGATCGCGAAAGGCCGCTGCCAGACACAGAGCTGTCACCACCTTTGTCTGGCAACCATCAGATCATCGCTGATGTCCGCGTCCCCAAGGTCAGTCGCGCAGACCCGGGCGTTGCTGAACCAGCCCGTGATGGACCGTTGCCTCTGGCCGCCGCCAGCCGTTCCGCGACCGTGTCTGTGGCGGCCAGGCTTGAACCATCGCAGAGTGTGGAAGGTGTGCCGCAAGACGAATTCATATCACGTCCGCGCCAACCAGCGCAAAGCGTTGAACGCACAACTTCCGGAGCCGTTGCAGACGTGTCACCATACCCGGAGGCCAGCATAGCCCATGCTGTGGCCAATGCGTCATCGCAAGTCGCGCCCCAAATTTCGATCGGGCGGATTGACGTGCAATTTCTGCCGCCCGCAGCAGCGCCTGCTTCACCACGGCCAAGTGTGCAACGGACGCGGGGTTTTGACAGTTATGCCAGCGCCCGGCGCGGGCAATTGCGCTAGCCTCGGTCAATGGCTGGTCCCGCCGCCATAGCCGCCGTCAGCCGCACCCTGCGGACACTTCTGCTCGATCAGATGGAGGCTCCGGTGGAAGTAACGCTGGCACCGCCCGACGTGCAGGTGGCGGGCGTCACGAAACGTCATGTGAACCTCTATCTCATGGAAGTTCTGGAACACCCCACCTTGGCCAATGATGAAATTCCGGGTGAGGGCAACCCTGCCAGCTATGGCCGGCCGCCGCTTTCGCTCAATCTGCGTTATCTGATGACGACACATAGCCAGGACGAAGATCATATTGACTCCGACCTCAACGCCCAGACGCTGCTGGGCGATGCCATGCGGGTGTTGCATGAATTCGGCAACCGGTTGCACAGTCTCAAAATCACCAAGGCCAGTGCCGGGGCGGTGGGGGACATTCTGCTGGATATGGATTTGCGCAATGAATATGAAAAACTGAAACTGAGGTTGCACCCCGCCAAGCTCGACGAAATCACCAAGGTGTGGTCGGCGGTGTCGGGTACCAATTTCCGGCGCTCGGTGATTTATGAAGTGACGGTCATTCAGATTGAAAGCAAGCTGCCACGCAAAGTGGCGAAACCTGTTGAAAAACGCCGGATCATGGCCAGCGTCAAACGCCGCCCGGAAATTCTGGATGCCTATGTGGTGCCGGTTCCAGCCTCGCTGGTGACCAGTCTGAAGCAGGCACAGATCGGCGACACGATTGCCATCAATGCCATGGGGCTTACGGCAGACAAGCTCTATGTCAAAATCGGAACTCTGCAACCTATCCGCATTCCGCCGCAAGCCGATGGTGTGATCCAGATTGCCCTGCCGGATGCGCAATATCCAATTGACCTTGATCACGTGGCCCCCCGGCCCATACCATCACATGAGATGTTGCAGCCAGGTCCATTGGACATACGGTTGATTGCCAATGACCCGGTCGATGGTGTTGAAGGCGGGCTGGATGCAGGCAAGGCGCTGGTGGGCGTGGCGCGCAATCTGGAATCCAACAGTGCCGTGCTGCAACTGGTGCCAACCCAAGTGGCATTGAACCCCGGCGCTGGTCCGATTTCCACCAAGCTCGTAGTGCAGGGCAAGCGTCTTTGGCATGCATCTGCGCGC
>JANONM010000347.1:0-5773 GCA_031420855.1 Hyphomicrobiales bacterium | reverse complement strand
GCCCGAATATGCTTATCCTCAGCCGCAAGTTCAAAAAGCTTCACGGCAACGTCAGTCTTTTTTTCTGCCAGAGCGGCACGACCCAACTGATATTTGAACCTGCCGATTTCAGGATAGTCTGACAGGGCCTGCTGGCAGGCTTTTCCTGCCGCAGCTACGTCGAGTTCGTTTGGCAATTTGCCAGGCACCACGCCTTGCAGATCAAGTGGCTCACCAGCTTCAATGTCACAGGGCAAATTGTAGGGGGTGGTGCTGAACGTCAGTTGGGACGCTTGACCATTTGCATCTCCATAATTGAATGCGAAACTTACCGGTTGGGTTTCCGAGCCGATAGCTGGCTCAAACACCACATCAGCGAGGCTGGCCGTGGGGTACGCTTCGCCTTGCTTTATCGGCTGTCCTTCAGCGTAGAGAACACCCGATTTTGGCAAAGCTTCCAATGCAAAATTTCCGTCGACTGGAAGTCCAGCGGGTCTAACGCCACTGAACAGTTTGACAGGACCGACGCCGATGGGAGACTCGAAACTGAATTGCTGGATTTGAGTGGAGCCGGTTTTTGGTTCGCTTGGGACTTCCGCCACTTGTTGATCGGGCTGCTTTGGCGGTTCCGCAACTGCTTCAGCTTCCTGTTCCTCTTCAGGAAGCACAGGCACAGCTTCGGCTTCAACTTCTTCTTCAACTGGCTGTATCTTCGACTGTTCAGATTCAATCTTTGGCACAACCGCAATTTTCTTGTCGACCGGCACATCACTTTCGCCAACGACAATTTTTCGGCTGGCATGTTTGGCGTTGAGCACAACTGGTTTCACCAAAGTGTTGGTGCTCCAGGGGCGTTGCTGTTCACCCGTTGCTGTCCACACATCCTGGATCACCTGCATCAGCGCAGTTTGGACATCCACGCCCTGGGTGAAAGAACGCTTGAGAACCGCAGTGGTAAAAGGCGAATTCTTCTCGTCACCGTCAAGTGCAACATTTCCGGGTTGGGTGGCATAGGCGATCAGGCTGCCAATGGCGCCCTTTTGTGCGGCCAAACCTTTGCCGGCTTCTGCCAGACCCTTGTCACCTGCCAACAAAAAGGCGGTCTGCGGGAACGGATTGTTGCGGCAGGCATCAAGATAGACAATCTGGGCCTTGGAATTGGTTTGCATGTAGCGCACGATCGTCTGCATGCTGATGGTTTGCACTTCAAGGTCGGCCGGGTTTTTGAGTGTGGCATCAATCGGAATCATCCGGTTGTCGCCGTTTACTTCAATGCCATGGCCGGAATAGTAGAAAACACTGACTTCGGCATTCTCGAGGGAACGCGCAAATCTCAAGGTCGCAGCCTCAAGTGCGGCATGATCCAGATCAATTGCCGAAATAACCTCAAATCCGGACCGCAGCAAGGCTTCGGCCACCGCAGCGGCGTCGTTGGCGGGATTTGGCAATTGGGGAACGGCCTGATAGTCGCTGTTGCCCACAACAAAAGCCACACGCCGTTCAGCAGCAGCAGAAAGCGACGTGAACAAGCCAAAGGCCAGCGTGATTCCGCAGAGCCATTTTCCGAAATTTGAGTATTTGCGTGTGCTTTTCATTTTGAGTCCGCATCAATTTAGCTTGCAGCACCCCACCCAGGGTATTGCATAACACAATTCAGGGTTTTTTGATACTTACAAGATGAACTAGGACTGAACGGTTGGTTCAGGTTTGTTCTGCATGAACCTTGTGTAAAACCAGCCGACGCCAATCAGGCAGGCGCCCAGCCCAATGATGCTGGCAATGCGCCACAGGCCGCCCAGATTGAACAGGTCGTAGCCAAAGACTTTCAAGACGGTAAGAATCAGAATTGCGAGGCCCGCATAGCGGATGTTCTGACGATCCAGCTTGAGACCTGCCATGAATATCGCGATGGCTGAAACCAGCCATGCCAAAGACGTGGAGTAGGATTCACCCTGGCTGGCAAATTCCAATTCGAGGATGGGGCCCTGGAATTGGCGTTTGACCAGCAAGGTGATGAAGGTCATCAGCAAGGCCAAGGCGAAGATGCCGACGGCATTGCGAAATTTTTCAAAACCAAGGGCCGAAAGTTTGCGGGCCATCACAGCCAAAAGCGGCACGGGTGCCAAATAGGCCAGCCACAGCGCATTGATGAACTGGCCACCTTGCAACACTTCGCCATCAACGACAGGATTGCGCAATGTCAGGCCGACAAAGAGCGCCGCGCCGGACGCCACGAACAAGACGCGAGCGCCCCAAAGTGAAATAAAGCTGGCGTAGAGTTGTTGCCGATGGGCCAAGCCATAGGCTGCTCCCATCCAGGCCAGGGCATGGGCTGAAAGTTCCAGCAATTGCATGTCGTCCGACGTGATGCCGCCACCGATGAGGACGCGCAGTTCGAGCGAGACCAGCGAAATGGCGAGGCCAAGGGCAATGCCTTCGAAGGCGATGCGCCAGCGTTCGAAGCCCGGAGCCAGCAGCCAGCGTGATGCGACCCATGCCAGAATTGCCGGAACGCCATAGCCGTAAAGCACCCAATGGGGGCCCCACAGCAGATTGGTTGGCTCGCCCCAGAATTCCCGCCCCACAAACAATCTGACGGCGGCGAAACTGGCCAAGCCAGCGGCGATGGCGCCGATGCGGCTGACCACGAAAATCCGCGTGACATAGGCATAGGCTGCGGCAAGAGCAGATATGGCGATGGTCATCCAGACACCGTCCAGCAGGCGATCAAGTGCAAACAGGATCAGCAAGGCCGCACCGCCCAACAACATCACCAGTGAGTCAGCTTTAGGGTCAGTTTCTTGCAGGCTGCGCTTCTGATAGGCAAGCCCGACAAGGCAGGCAGCCAATGCCGCTGCGATGGCAGCCCAGGTGTTTTGGCTCAGGGTAAAGTCCGCCCTGCCCCAGGCTGCAAACAGGAACAGGAATGACGACGCTGCTGCCAATCCTGCCCAGGGTCGCGTTTCGGCTTTTCGTAACACGCCCAAGGCACCCACGGCAGCGAATCCGGCAAGAGCAAACAGCATGGCATTGCGAAAACGCGGTGGTTCAATCAGGCCCGGCACCGTTGACCAAATGCCCCGTTCATCCATGGCCCACGCATAAAACCCGACATTGCGCCATGCCATCAAAACAACAAGTGTCAATGCAGCTGTCAACAGAGGCGCAGCGACCAAACCTTGGCGGAACCAACCAAATGCCACGATGGCTGCCATGCCGATGGCGAACAGCATAAGTGACAAGGTGTCGTGGTTTGCGGCATTCACAAGGAATGATAAAACTGCGGCACCCGCCACACAGCCTGCGATGGCGATCATCATGGGGGGAGACAGGTTTTTACTGTCGAACAGCGACCCCATGCTCTCGTCCAAAATGGCTTTGCCGCGCGGTATGAACACTGCAACGGCTCCCAGCAGCAAAGCGAAAGGCCCGACTGCTGTATGCCCAAAACCACTGTTCAACCACATGATGCTCCAGGCGAAAGCGCCGCCAATGGCAGCGTAGCCCAGCCACCACCACGCGCGATTCCGCAGTTCATAAAGGCTGGCAATAACAATGACAGCGAGATAGGCAAAGAAACCCCATTCACTGGGGTGTTCGGAGGGCACCAAGGCCGGAGCGCCGTAGGAACCGATCAGTCCCAATGCCGCAATCAACGGGCCTTGCAACCGCGACAACCACAAGGCACCCAGTCCAATGGCCACCAAGGCCGGGAAACAAACCGCTGGTGACAGCAATCCATAAAGGGCATAGGCGGCATAGACGACGCCAAAGGCAATGACGAGTCCGGCCGCCGAAAGGGCCGCGGGCACATAGTCTTTGACGGCCTCGCCGCGTTTGCGCCGTACCCATTCGCCACCCGCAATCAAGGCTCCCGCAAAAATCAGCCCGAATATGACTCGCAGAATGGGCGGAATCAGACCGTTGTCATGGGCATATTTGACCAACAACAACCCACCCAAGGCGATGGCGATGCCGCCAATCCATACCAGCCAGCGCGTAGCGAGGGCTTTTTCGACAGATTGGCGCTCAGGTTTTGGAGTTGTTTCAGTCAGATTTTCTGCGGCGACGGAGTTTGGAGGTGATGCAACGACTGGCGAGTCGAGTACTTCGGGTTCGACAGCCAGAGCCACAATCGGCGCTGCGGCAACCGAAACCTCGTGTGGCGTGACAGAAACTTCTCTTAATGTGATGTTTTGCGCCGATAAATTCCCTATCTCAGCTTTGAGCTGTTGTAAGCGCCGCTCCAATCCAGTGGCTTTCACAAGGGCAATGATTGCCAGCACGGGTCCGGCAATCAGAATGAGAATCGCGAAGAGAACCAGCACTGCCATGGGCGATCCATAGAACACTTGCCTTGATTTGTCGAAGGGTGGCAAACCAGGTCATTCATGGTCCTACGCAGCAACATATCCGCATGCCTTTCGTCCGAGCTTCCTCTTCGCTTTGAGACCTCGGCTGGACTCACGCCCTATGCTGCAGCAGTTGAGCGCATGGAGATGGAAGTGGCGGCTATTGCAGGAGGTGAGGCGCGTGAACTCGTGTGGCTTGTTGAGCACCCTCCCCTTTACACGGCTGGCACCTCCGCCAAGGCCGCTGATCTTGTGCAGCCGGATCGTTTTCCGGTTCATGCAACCGGCCGTGGCGGGCAGTATACTTACCATGGCCCGGGGCAGCGGGTGGCTTATGTCATGCTTGATCTGCGCCAGCGCGGCAATGATGTGCGGGCCTTTGTGGCGGGCCTGGAGAAGGTGATCATTGGCACGCTTAAGCAATTTGGCATCGTTGCAGAAACCCGTGAAGATCGGGTGGGGGTTTGGGTGCAGCGGGGCAATGATCGCGAAGACAAAATTGCCGCCATCGGTATCCGGGTGCGGCGTGGGGTATCGTTTCATGGTTTGGCCATCAACCTGGACCCTGATCTGTCGCATTTTGACGGCATCGTACCCTGCGGCGTTCAGCAACATGGCGTCACCAGTTTCGCTGAACTTGGCTTGTCAACTTCGATGGCGGAATTGGATCTGGCATTGATCGATGAATTCCGGGCGATTTTTGGTTCATTTGATAAATAGCAACTTGACTTGTTTCATATAAATGACATTATCATCCAATCACAAATGGAGGCCTCACATGAAACTATACTATGCACCAGGCGCTTGTTCACTCGCCCCTCACATCATCTTGCATGAACTCGGCAAGAAATTTGATCTTGAAAAAGTTGACCTTGGTGCCCACAAGACTGAATCGGGCAGTGACTTTTACAAGGTGAATGGCAAAGGCTACGTGCCGACGCTTGAAATAAAAAAAGGTGAAATGCTGACCGAGGTGGCGACCATCCTTCAGTATTTGGCTGACAAGGCCAAGGCCACCAAGCTGTTGCCGAAAGCCGGCACGATGGCGCGCTACCGCGCCATGGAGTCCCTGAATTTTGTGGCTTCGGAACTGCACAAGGGCATCGGCGGATTGTTCAATGCGGCTATGCCAGCCGAAGGCAAGGCTGCCATTATTGACCGCGTCGCAAAGCGCCTGGACTGGCTCGACGGATTGTTGAAGAAGCAAAACTTCCTGACCGGCAAATCCTATGGCGTGGCTGATGCCTATGCCTTTACAGTGCTCAGCTGGGGTGCCCACACGGGCATTGACATGGCCAAGTGGAAAAACATCTCAGCCTTCATGGGCCGGGTTGGGGCTCGCCCTGCCGTTCAGGCCGCCATGAAGGCCGAAGGACTGATCAAGTAGAGCGGCCAAACATCCTGCGTCCCCCACCTCCGGCCTTCGGCCACCTCCTCCCCGA
>JANONM010000346.1:0-16336 GCA_031420855.1 Hyphomicrobiales bacterium | reverse complement strand
GTGAGAGCAAAGTCAGCGGCTTGAAGCTGGAAGACGGCACAGAATTGCCCTGTGACATCGTCGTCATGGCGGTGGGTATCAGGCCGTCAACGGCGCTGGCCAAGGCCAGTGACATCGCCGTCAATCGTGGCATCGTTGTTGACGACCGGATGATGACCAGTGATCCCGACATTTTTGCCTTGGGCGAATGTGCAGAGCATCGTGGCACGGTCTATGGCCTGGTTGCACCGCTCTATGAAATGGCCCGGACCATTGCTGAGGTGCTGGTGGAAAAACCATCGACCTATGGCGGCTCTGTGATGTCGACAAAATTGAAAGTCACGGGCGTTGACCTCTATTCGGGGGGCGACTTTGCCGAGGCCAAGGACCGTGAGGAAATCGTGCTGCGGGATGCATCGCGCGGTGTCTATAAAAGACTGGTCATCAAGGAGAACAAGATCATCGGCGTGGTGCTGTATGGCGAAACATCAGATGGTCCGTGGTTTTTTGACAAATTGAAAAAGGGCGAAGACGTATCGGAGGATCGCGACATGCTGATCTTCGGCCAGGCCTATGCGGGAGGCTCCCCCCTGGACCCTACGGCGGCCGTTGCAGCCTTACCGCCTGACGCAGAAATCTGCGGCTGCAACGGCATATGCAAGTCAAAAATCACCGATGCGATTTCAGCGAAAGGATTGACGTCGATCGATGATGTGCGGGCCCATACCAAGGCATCTGCCTCCTGTGGTTCGTGCACAGGACTGGTTGAAAAGCTGTTGGTGCTTTCGTTGGGCGAGGGTTACCAGCCCAATGCCGTGCAACCCCTGTGCAAATGTACGGAACTTGGTCATGCCGATGTGCGTCGGCTGATTGTGGCCCAGCAGATCAAAACCATTCCCGCACTGATGCAGCAACTCGAATGGAAGACGTCATGCGGCTGCGCCAAGTGTCGTCCGGCCTTGAACTATTATCTGATTGCCGAATGGCCGGGCGATTATGAGGACGACAACCAGTCGCGGTTCATCAACGAACGTGTTCATGCCAACATCCAGAAGGACGGCACCTATTCCGTGGTGCCGCGCATGTGGGGCGGCATGACGACGGCCGCTGAACTGCGTGCCATCGCCGACGTGACCGACAAGTTCCAGATTCCTGCGGTTAAATGCACAGGCGGCCAGCGTATCGATTTGCTGGGCGTGAAAAAGGAAGACTTGCCCGCAGTGTGGGCGGACCTCAATGCCGCCGGCATGGTGTCAGGTGCCGCCTACGCAAAGGGTTTGCGCACCGTGAAGACATGTGTGGGGTCGGACTGGTGCCGCTTTGGCACGCAGGACTCAACGGGCCTTGGCATCAAGCTGGAGAAATTCATGTGGGGGTCCTGGACACCGGCAAAAGTCAAGCTCGCCGTATCGGGCTGTCCGCGCAACTGTGCCGAAGCCACCTGCAAGGACATTGGCGTGATCTGCGTGGATTCTGGTTATGACATTCACTTTGCAGGTGCTGCGGGCCTCGACATCAAGGGCACCGAACTGCTTTGCCATGTTGATACAGAAGAGGATGCCATCGAAATGATTGCGGCCCTCACCCAGCTCTATCGGGAGCAGGGGCATTACCTCGAACGCATTTATAAATGGGCCAAGCGGGTTGGCATCGGATCCATCAAGCAGAACATCGTGGAGAATGCCGAAAAGCGCCGATCCTGTTTCGCGCGCTTTACCCATGCACAGACTTTCCTGCAAGTTGATCCGTGGGCGGAGCGTGTTGCCGGAAGAGATGCCCATGAATTTGTTCCCATGCGGGCCTTCCCGACATTGATGGCAGCGGAGTAGAAGATGGATTGGATCGATATTGGTGCCATGGCTGACATACCACCGCGTGGCTCGCGCCTGGTTTCAACGCCAACGGGTGATATTGCCCTGTTCAAAACTGCGGCAGGTCGCATCTTTGCGTTGTGGGATAAATGCCCGCACAAGGGAGGTCCCTTGAGCCAGGGCATTGTGCATGGTGACAGTGTGACTTGCCCTTTGCACAACTGGATCATCGGGCTTGAAACCGGAGAGGTCAAAGGGCCCGACCAAGGCTGTGCCCGCCGGGTTGAAATACGGTTGGAAGCCGGGCGCATTCTGTTGCCAGCAGATGCGCTTGCTTTGCGGGCCGCCTGAATGACCGGGGCAGTCACGCGCACAACCTGCCCCTATTGTGGCGTTGGTTGTGGTGTTCTGGCGACACGTCAAGTCGATGGCAATTTGTCGATTACAGGTGATCCTGACCACCCGGCAAACTTTGGCCGCCTGTGTTCCAAAGGCTTGGCCTTGGGTGAAACCTTTGGCGTCGAACAACGCCTTTTGAAGCCGCGCATTCTCGGCAATGATGTCGCATGGTCTGAGGCCACCGCTCATGTTGCCGATAAATTCTCGGCGACGATCCATGAGCACGGCCCTGAATCCGCGGCGTTCTATGTGTCGGGGCAATTCCTGACCGAGGACTATTATGTCGCCAACAAGCTGATGAAGGGCTTCATTGGTTCTGCCAATATTGATACGAATTCGCGGCTGTGCATGGCCTCGGCGGTGGCGGGTCACAAACGTGCATTCGGCGCTGACATTGTTCCGTGCAATTATACTGATCTGGAGGAGGCCGATCTGGTTGTTCTGGTCGGTTCAAATCTCGCCTGGTGCCATCCCGTGCTGTTCCAACGCTTGCAGGCCGCCCGCGAAAAAAATGGCAGCAAGTTGGTGGTCATTGATCCGCGGCGCACCATGACGGCGGAATGTGCTGATCTGCATTTGCAGATCAGGTCAGGTTCTGATGTCTCCCTGTTCAACGGACTGCTGCGCAACCTCTACAGCCGTGGCGAAATTGATTCACGTTTCATCTTTGCCCGCACCAACGGTTTGGCCGAAACACTGGTGGCGGCCAATCTCCACAGCGATGCACGTGTCAGTGCAGATACGGGGCTGACCAGCAGTCAACTCCACAGTTTTTACAACCTCTTCGCCACCCACCCCAAAACTGTCACAGCCTTTTCCATGGGTGTTAACCAGGCAGTGGATGGCACGGACAAGGTCAATGCCATCATCAACTGTCATCTGCTCACGGGGCGCATTGGCAAGCCAGGCACGGGGCCATTTTCCATTACCGGCCAGCCCAATGCCATGGGCGGTCGGGAAGTTGGCGGACTTGCCAATATGCTGGCGGCCCACATGGATATCAGCAACCCTCAGCATCGCGATGCTGTGCAGGGGTTTTGGCAATCGCCACGCATGGCCAGCAAGCCGGGCTTAAAAGCCGTTGACATGTTTGACGCGGTGCTCGACGGCAGGATCAAGGCCCTATGGATCATGGCGACGAACCCCGCCGTCAGCATGCCCAACTCCACCCGCATTGCAGAAGCATTGAAAGCCTGCCCCTTGGTTGTTGTGTCCGATGTGACGGCGAACACGGAGACTGCGCGATTTGCCCATGTCTTGCTCCCGGCCATGGGCTGGGGTGAGAAAGATGGTACCGTCACAAATTCAGAGCGCCGGGTTTCACGGCAACGAAACATTGTGCCAGCACCGGGAGAGGCGAGGGCAGATTGGCGCATCATCTGTGAGGTGGCGCAACGCATGGGGTTTTCCGGTTTTGATTTTAAAAATCCCGCCGGAATTTTCGCTGAACATGCAGCCCTCACACAGGTCTTGAACAAGGGCAGCCGTTCACTCGATCTCGCTGCTCTTGCGGCCCAGGATTATGATGGCTTGAAGCCGCAACAATGGGGAGGTGGCCAGCCCTTTGCCAATGGGCAGTTTGAAACGCCAGATCGCAAAGCGCGATTTGTTGCCACGCCGACGGTTGCCGTCAACTCTGCGGTCACCGGGACGTTCACGCTCAACACGGGCCGTATGCGGGACCAGTGGCATACCATGACCCGCACAGGTCTGGTGCCGAAGCTGTTTGCACATCGCGCCGAACCCTATCTGGAAATTTGCGCCGGTGATGCTGCGAAGCTCCAGCTAGGGGACGCTGATCTTGCAACAGTGCGGGGAGAACAGGGAGCCTCGGTTGTGCGCGTCATGGTCACAGAGGCCGTTGCGCCAGGCGAAGTATTCCAACCCATGCACTGGAGCAGCTCCTTTGCATCAGCAGCCAAGGCGAACAGTGCTTCCGTCGTTGTGGTGGATCCTGTGAGCGGGCAACCGGCACTCAAGTCTGCTTCTGTTGCTGTCTCCCGTTTTCCCGCATCGTGGTATGGCTATGGTGTATCGTTGCAGCCGATCAAAACTGAATTTGACTATTGGGCCATCAAGCCATTGGCCAATGGTCAATCCTTTGAATGTGCGGGCCTTGCACGGCCTGAAAACTGGCAAAACTTGCTGGCTGATCTGATCGACTTGCATGATCCTGCACACGATGTGTCGTTCGTCGCATCAGGTTCAAATGGGTGTCGGTATGTTGTGACAGGCAACGGCGCCTTACAGTTTGCATTCTTCGCAAGTGACAAACCCGTTCAGGCCAGTCGCCACTGGTTGCAACAGATGCTCGGCAGCAATGTCGTGGCGTTGGAAATTCTGGCGGGCAGGCCTGCCGCCGCCAGTGCCGATATTGGCTCTATTGTCTGTTCCTGCAACATGGTGGGCCGTTCGCAAATCAGTACAGCAATTGGTGCAATGCCAGGAGCCTCGCTCCACATGATATGCGAAGCGACGCGCGCAGGCATGGGCTGCGGGTCTTGCCGTCCGGAAATCCAGAAGATCATCAACGATACTTTCGCCTACGCCCAGGCAGCCGAGTAGTCTCCAAATACTGATTGATGACGTTTGCGCCAATCGCGGCTATCAACCAACGACTTGATTGTTGTTGGAGCGAACAAATGGCGCGTTTGAAATGGGGCATGATTGGCGGTGGCGAGGGCAGCCAGATTGGCCCCGTGCATCGCATCAGTTCAGCCATGGACGGACGATTTGACCTGAAGGCTGGTGCCTTGGATGCTGATTCCGCCAAGGGGCGTGACTTTGCCTTGCGCCTTGGCATCGGTGCAGATCGGGCCTATGGCGACTGGCGGGAAATGCTGGAAGGAGAGCGGGATCGCCGGGATCGCATCGATCTTGTCACCGTTGCCACGCCGAATGCAACGCATCACGCCATCACCAAGGCTTTCCTTGACGCTGGCATTCATGTCTTGTGCGAAAAGCCCATGACTGTGACGGTCGCAGAAGCCGAGGACATTGTGGCGACGAGCCAACGCACGGGTGCCATCTGTGCCGTGAACTATGGCTATTCGGGCTATTCACTGGTGCGCCACATGCGGGCCATGATTGCCCGGGGTGACCTTGGAAAACTGCGGCTGATTGTGGTTGAATTCTCCCACGGTTTCCATGCTGATGCAGCCGATGCCGACAATCCACGCATGCGTTGGCGCTATGATCCGGCGCAGGCGGGGATTTCCGGCCAGTTTGCTGATTGCGGCATCCATGCCTTGCACCTCGCCAGTTTTCTGTCGGGCCAGAATGCCGAAGAGCTTTCAGCGGATTTCGTATCGGCCATCGCCGGCCGCAAACTGGAAGATGATGCCATGGTCAATGTGCGGATGGATGGCGGAACAACCGTCCGGTTGTGGACCAGTTCGGTGGCCATTGGCAGCATCCACGGGTTTAACATCCGGGTCTTTGGTGAAAAAGGGGGCCTTCGCTGGGCGCAACAATGGCCGGACCAGTTGCAATGGACGCCGCTGAATGGCCGAACCGAAACCATTGAACGGGGCAGCGGCGGCCTATCACCTGATGCTGAACGCGCCACGCGCATTGCGACAGGACATTCGGAAGGCATGTTGGTGGCTTTCGCCAACATCTATGCTGATCTGGCCGATGTGATTGAAGCGCGGGCAAACAATGCGGCTCCCGATCCGCAGGCTCTGCATTTCCCCACAGCCGTCGATGGTTTGCGCTCCATTGCAGCCATCAGCGCGGCGGTTGAATCGGCCAAGGCAGGTGGCGCCTGGAAGGATGCGCGACCGCCAGGATTGCGTGGCCAAAGCAGTTTGATCTCATTGACGCGGGGCGGTCATTCCGGCGTCGGGATTTGACGTAACGCGTCAGGTGTCCCTGGCCTCGCAGCATTTTTCCGCCAATCTCTGCATGAACAATTCGCATTTTCGCAATTCGCTCAACGCAATGAATTCATCGGGCTTGTGGGCTTGTTCGATGGAGCCGGGCCCGCAGACAACAGCTGGAATGCCTGCCTGCTGGAACAAGCCTGCTTCGGTGCAGTAAGACACCGTGTGGGTGCTGTTGGCGTGGCTGCACTGCAGGGCCAGATTTTGGGCGAGGGACTCATCATCGGCGGCAAGACCAGGAACAGAATTGGCACGATCAATCATGATGCCGCTTGCAGGTGCGATGGCTTTCATGGCGGGCTCGAGGGCCTTGACTTTGGCGGCCATGCGGCGTGGCACGAACTCCTCATCAAAGCCCGGCAGCAGGCGGGTTTCCCAATTGAAGGAACAATTCCGGGGAACAATATTGTTGGCCGTGCCTCCCGAAATCGTACCGACGTGAATGGTTGAATAGGGTGGGCTGTAGCGACCCGTGAGATCACCCATTGCAATAAGTTCTTTGCGCAAAACATTGATTTCAGCTATTAATTCCGCAGCCACCATGATGGCATTGACGCCTTTGTCAGTGAGCGCAGAATGGCATTCGTGGCCGGTGACCTCGGTTGAAAAACGAACCGCACTCTTATGGCCGTTCACAACTTGCATGGAAGTTGGTTCACCGACGATAACGGCCGCGGGCCTTCTAATCTGGTCCCGCAAATGTTCCACCAGTGGCCGCACACCCTTGCATCCGACTTCCTCGTCGCAGGACAATGCAAGATGGATCGGCACCCTGAGGGCCATGCGTTTGAATTGGGGCACCATGGCCAATGCAACGGCGATGAAGCCCTTCATGTCAGCGCTGCCACGGCCATAAAGCAGTCCATTGCGCAGCGTCATTACAAAGGGATTACTTGACCAATCCTGGCCATCGACGGGCACCACATCAGTGTGGCCCGAAAGCACAATGCCACCCGCCACATCAGGGCCGATGGTGGCATAGAGATTGGTCTTGCGATCTATCTCGTAGTCAACGCGCAAATGGGGCACGCTGTGATGGTCAAGATAGGTTTCGACCCAGGCAATCAGCGGCAGATTGCTTTCGCGCGATGTCGTATCAAATGAAATCAGCTTGGCGAGAATGGCTTCAGTGGTGGTGGGAAATGTCATGGCATCCTGATAAGAATTAATTCACAACGTGTTTGTCGTAAGGTGAATCGAGAGAAAAGGCGGGGATGGCCACCGAGAAATTGCGGCCCGTGGTGGACATCATGTTGTAGCTTCCCACCATCATGCCAGAAGCAGTTTTCAGGGGGCAGCCTGAGGTGTATTGAAAACTCTGGCCGGGTCCCAGGG
Source organism: Hyphomicrobiales bacterium (assembly GCA_031420855.1). GTDB lineage: Bacteria > Pseudomonadota > Alphaproteobacteria > Rhizobiales > Aestuariivirgaceae > Aestuariivirga. The sequence goes on along the minus strand of JANONM010000346.1, from coordinate 8,928 downwards.
TGGGCTGTTCGCCGACGACGCCATCGCCATGCACATCGTGCCTGCGCCCCCGTCCATCGGTAATGGACCAGTGCCGGGTGAGCAGGGTTACGGTTTCCAGCCCGCGGTTTTCCATGGTGACGGTATAGGCCCAGAAATACTTGTCTTGACTGGCATCACTCTGGCCTTCAACGAATTGCGGTTGCACAGTGATGCGGATATTTTCGGTGATCGCTTCATACATCATCTTAATCTAGCGACTTCCCGGCGAATTTACACGCCGTTTCTGAACAGGTTTTCCACTGGTCATGTCCGGAGCCAAGAGCGGGGCTTGAAAACCCGGAGGTCACCGCCCTAAAGGACGCCATGGAGACCACCAGCAACAAAGTTCAAGGCATACTGCCAGCCGCCGCCATTGCCCGCTTCTGTGCGGCAGGCTCGATACGTTTGGCCAGGCCTTGCGATGACGACCAGATACAGCCCGCCAGCTTGGATTTAAGGCTCGGGCCGGTGGCCTACCGGGTGCGGGCCAGTTTCCTGCCGGGTCCCCGGTTGACAGTTGAACAGAAACTCAAAGACCTTGCCTTGCACCGCATCGATCTGACGGAAGGAGCCGTTTTGGAGACGGGCTGCGTCTACATCGTGCCGCTGCTCGAGAGCTTGAAACTGCCCACGGGAGTCTCGGCTGCGGCCAATCCCAAAAGTTCCACAGGTCGGCTTGATATCTTCACCCGGGTCATCACCGATTTTGCCCAGGAATTTGACAAGGTGCAGGAAGCCTATGAGGGGCCGCTTTATGCTGAAATCAGCCCGCGCACCTTTTCAATTCTGGCGCGGCAGGGGTCGCGCCTGTCGCAAATCCGTTTCCGCCAAGGGGCGATGTTTGCAACCGATGCCCTGATCCACGAATTGCATGCCGCCGAACCCCTGATCACGTCGGGAATTGCCAATATCGATGGTGGCCTTGCCCTCAGCGTAGACTTGATGGCCATGGATGCCGGGAAAAATGCGCCTGTCGGGTTTCGGGCCAAGCGTCATTCGGCGCTGGTTGATGTGGACAAGAAGGCGGGTCTCGAGGTTCTGGATTACTGGGAACCGATTTGGCATCAGGGATCGTTGATCCTCGATCCCGACCAGTTTTATATTCTGGCGTCGAAAGAGGCCGTGCGGGTGCCGCCCACCCATGCGGCTGAGATGGTGCCCTATAATCCGCTGGTCGGTGAATTTCGCGTGCACTACGCCGGGTTTTTTGATCCGGGCTTTGGCCACGTGTCTGGAAATGGTGAGGGATCGCGGGCCGTACTTGAGGTGCGCAGTCATGAAGTGCCATTCATTCTGGAGGATGGCCAGATCATCGGTCGGCTGGTCTATGAACCGCTGACCGAAAAGCCAGATCAGGTCTATGGCATGGGCATTGGCTCGAACTACCAGAAGCAGGGTCTGAAACTTTCCAAACATTTCCGGGCTTTCGTGGCGACGAACCGGAGTTGAGTTGCTCTCAGCCCATTCTCTGATATGTTAGCGATAACATATTGCAAGATGGATTGTTATCGTTGACGGCGCAAACGAGGAAGTTGACTGAATCGCGGGCTTCATCGCCAACCATGGCTGATGTGGCCAAGCGGGCGGGCGTCTCGACGATGACGGTATCGCGTGCCCTGCGCGATGGCGCATCGATTGCTGCTGAAACCCGTGACAGGATCAAGCTGGCCATCGAAGACTTGGGCTATGTGCTTGACCAGTCGGCGGGTAGCCTGTCGTCAAAGCGCACGGGCTTCGTGGCAGTGCTGATTCCCTCCATCAACAATTCGAATTTTGCCGATACGTCGCGGGGGTTGACCGATGCACTTGAGGGATCAGGTCTGCAATTGTTGCTGGGCTATACGGATTACTCGACGGAAAAAGAGGAAGAGCTGATTGGCTCCATGCTGCGGCGCAGGCCAGAAGCGATTGTCGTGACGGGTGGCAGTCACACACCACGGGCCCGCCGACTTCTGGAAAAATCCGGCATTCCGGTCATCGAGACGTGGGATTTGCCAAGCCAGCCGATTTGCCATGTGGTGGGATTTTCCAATGCCGCGGCGTGTTTTGCCCTGGTCCATCATCTGCATGGCCAAGGTTATCGCCGCATTGCATTTATCGGCGGCACCAGCAACCAGGATACACGCGGGGCAGACCGGCGGGCGGGGTATGAAAATGCCATCGCAGCGCTGGGCCTCACAGAAAGTCGCGTCATGTCGTTTGGCACGCCGCCGATCTCGGGCAAGCAAGGTGGCGAGGCGATTGTGAAATTGTTGGAACAATGGCCGGCGTGTGATGCCGCCGTTTGCGTGTCTGATCTTTCGGCATTCGGGGCGCTGATGGAATGTCAGCGGCGCGGCTGGGCCGTACCCCGGAAGATTGCCATTGCAGGATTTGGTGATTTTGAAATCTCCAGCCAGTGTCATCCCCGCATCACCACGGTTGGCGTCAATTGCTACGCGATCGGCAATCGTGCCGGAAAACTGTTGCTACGCGCCATTGAGGGCGAACACCGGGGCGAACCTATTCCGGCAGAGACGATCATCACAGACTACGCAGTGATCACCCGCGAGACGACGTAAGTCTGCCTTCCCACCAGGCCCTAACTCTCGAGACAGCATCCGATCAGGTGATGGGCGATGGCGTAGGGGTGGGAGGCGATCAGGCCTTCGGGATGGTTGCCGTCGCGCATCTGCTGCAACTCGGTTTTGCCAAACCACCTTGCGTCTTCAAGCTCGTTGCCGTCGATGGTGATCGCCTTGCTTTCTGCCGTCGCCACAGCCCCAATCATCAGGCTGGCCGGAAACGGCCAGGGCTGGCTGGCGATATAGGTGACAGAATGGACGGCAATCCCCGCCTCTTCCAAAACCTCTCGCGCAACGGCAGCCTCAATGGTTTCTCCCGGTTCCACAAAACCGGCAAGTGTTGAATACATGCCAAGAGGCCAGGCTGCCTGGCGACCCAGCAGGAATTCATCGCCATGGCGTACCGCCATGATGACCACCGGGTCGGTACGTGGAAAATGATCGCCACCACAAGCGCCGCAATGACGCCGGTAACCCAGTTCAACCATGTCAGTTTTCAAGCCGCATTTGGCACAGAAGCCATGGCTTTCATGCCAGTGCACAAGGCTGCGGGCTTGCGCCAGGATTGACAATTGTTCCGGCGGCAGAATCGGTTGCTGCATCAAGCCGCGCAAGGGCTGCAAATCTCCGGTTTCGCTGGCTTGTGTTGCAAACCACAGCTGATGCTGCGGGTCCTCACCAAGGAAAATCATTTCTGGGTCGCCATCAGTCGGCATGGCCAAAAACAATTTCCCATCCGCCATGCGCACGCTATCGCCCTTGATCCAGACACAGTTTTTGCGCGTGTCAAGCCTTGCCCCAATCCCCTTGGAACGCCATTCCGCCCGGCGATTCAAAGGCGAATGAGAAAATGCAAAATTCGGTTTGGCGTGGCCCATTGAAAGGTTTCCTGGCTGTGATCTTGGGGCTGGATTTAACGATTTGAAAATGAATTGAAAGAAAGATCAAATGTTTAACCGAATATTTACCAAGAAAGTTAACTTTCCGGGTCTGAGACAAGCAGCCAGCAGGTGATTTGCCAGCGGTATTTTTGGGCAATCGTTTGTGTGGTTTGAGGAGATTTGGGGAATGAAGCCAGGCATACCATGGAGCGTCAAGGGCATTGAACCAGACGCGCGGGAAGCTGCCAAACAAGCAGCGCGTCGTTCCGGCATGACGCTGGGTGAATGGCTGAACAGCACCATCAAGGACACGGCTGATGGCAATGTCTTGTCGCCAAAGCCAGCCCATACGTTGCGTCAGCACAGCTCGATTGCTGAACCGCATGCTTCCCATGCCTTGGAACGCACGGCATCGCGGCTGGAAGACATTGCGGAACATCTGTCACGCCTGTCACGCCGAGAAACTGAAACGGCAACCGCCTATGACATGCCAGTGCAACGGGCCGAGAATGACACGCTGCACCGGGTTCTGAGCCGGGTTGATTCCAACGAACGCCAAACCGTTGAAGCCTTTACGGCGGTCAATGAACGGTTGTCGATCCTGGGTCGCCAGATCGCCACATCCAACAAACAGCGGGTTGAGAGCAAGCCTGAAGACCAACAGGGCTATGGGGCACTTGAGAAGGCTGTGCGCAGCATTGTCGAGCACATGGAAACCGCCGAGAAGCGCAACCGTGACAATTTCAAATCCCTGACCGAACGCATGTCCGCCATGTCGGCCAAGGCCGCATCAGCACCCCAGGAACAGGTGTTGAAACAGGCTCCGGCTTTCAGCGTTCTGGAAAATCGCTTGAGCGAATTGGCCAAGCGTGTTGAGCGCAGTGAGGCTGGCAATACACAAGCTGTCTTGCCAGATTTGCTGAAGCAGGAACTGACTGAGCTTGCCGGCCGCATAGACACAGTGCGTGATACGGCAGAGTCGCTCGCCAACCGGGCCCAGACGCAAGCCGTGCAGGCCAGCCAGCAGGAATTGCGTGCCATCGAAAGCCGCATTGTCAGCTTGATCCGGGAAGCACAAGCTTCCCTGACCGGCAATGGTGCAGGCCCTGCCGAAATGCAGCGCTTGCGCCACGAAGTGGAGCGCTTGAACGCCCGCATCGATGACGCGGCGCAAACCCAGAAAATCGTGCAAGCCCAGGGCGGCGACATGCTGGCCCTGCGCAACGCCGTGGAACAGCTTTCAACCCGCGTGGCCCAAGGCCCCGACATGCAGCCCATTCACGAGATGGACCGGCGGATTGTCGAGATCACCCAGCGTCTGGAACAGACGCAAGCCCAGACCCTGGCCCAAAACCGCAACCTGCCACAAGTCACCGAGATTGAACGGCGCTTGGCCGAACTTGACCACAAACTCAACGAAGCCATGTCGGGTCGTTCCAGCGGTGCGGCCATGGAAGTTGAGCAAAAACTCGCTGATATTGCCAGCCGCGTCGACCGCACTGAACAGCAACTCAATTCGCTCGAAACCATTGAACGGGCGGTCAACCAGTTGTTTGACAGTCTGGAAGAACAAAAGACCATTGCCAACCAGACGGCAGGTCAGGTTGCTGAAGCTGCGGCAAACCGTGCCGTGCAACAAATGCTGGCACAACAGGCCAACCAGTTTGCCGCGCAAGTTCCCCAGGAAATTTCGCTGGCTGGCGCTCCTGAAATCAATGCCCTGCAACAGGGACTGTTGGCCGTCAAGGCGGCTTCCGAAAATTCGGATCAACGCAATCAGGAAACCCTTGAAGCGGTGCATGAAACGCTTGAGCAGATTGTCAGCAAGTTGGCTGAACTGGAAACCGCAACGATTGGTCAAAGATTGGCTGCAGCGATTCATCCTGCCCAGCAAACTGCCCAGCAAACTACCCAGCAAACTGCCCAGCAAACTGCCATGGCGCAAGACACTGGTTTTGCCACCAGGGATTTTGCTGCCGCAGAACCCGCCTGGACCTCCAATCCAATGCAGGAACCGGGTATCCTTGATGCCCAATACGCTTCAATAGCCGCACCGATAGACGTATTCGCCGAGCCGCAAACGGCACCGCAGAATTCTTCCAGCACAGAGCCAACGCCAGAATATCATGTCCCGGAATATCAGGTACCGGAATTTCAGCCAGAGCCAGCTTTGGCGCCAATAGCGCCGGCCAATCCGTTTGACAGTATCCTCAATGCCCAACGCGCCGCCCTGCAAGCCAATGCAGCGGCCTCTGGTGCTGATGACTTCATTGCAGCCGCCCGTCGCGCCGCCCAGGCTTCGGTCCAACCTAAAAGTCTGCTGAGCAGCATTGCCCCTGGGGCTGCCAAATTGAGCGAAGACAGCTCAAAGAAATTGTTGGGCTTTGGCCTGTTCAAGAAAAAGGCCAATGGCAAGCCCAAGGGGCCGCCACCCGCATTGGCCATGCCTGGTCCATTGTCTGGTCAGGCACTTAGCACGCCCCCAGGTTTTATTCCGCCTGCAATGGCAAAAGGCAGAGCTGCCAACGCCAATGAAGCCAAAAAGCGTAAACTTGTGTTGATGGGACTGGCATTGCTTGTCGCCGTATCAGCCTTCACCTTCAGCATGTTTGGCAAAGCCCAAAAGGTTAGGGCACCCGCCGCTCCTGCTGCAATTGAACAATCAATCGAACAGCCGAAAGCCGATTTGGGCAAGGCTGTTCCCGATGTGGTGGAAGATGCACCCGCAGCGTTGGTAACCCCGCCTGATGTGGCAGCGCCTCCCCAGCCAAAACCTGCCGAACTTGACAGCAGCTTGACTCCTGCAGAGTCCGACCCTCTGCTGACGGGATCACTTCCTTCGATAGGCAATCAGGATGAGCTCGGCCAGGATGATCTCGGCACGTTGATCTCTGCGGATCAGCTGGCTGATGGTGCTACGACCAAGAACTTGCCGTCAAAAGAAGCTGGCTCCTTCGCCTTGCGTGAAGCCGCATCGCAAGGCAACGCCAATGCCCAGTTTGTCATTGGCACCCGCTATCTCAACGGCGAATTGGGAACCCCCCAGGATTTCGCCAAGGCCGCCTATTGGTATGGCAAATCGGCAGCCCAGGGTCTGGCCCCGGCGCAATACCGCTTGGCCACACTTTATGAACGCGGCAAAGGCGTTGCCAAAGACATTGATGCCGCCTTGGGCTGGTATGAACGCGCTGCTGGTTTGGGCAATGTCCGGGCCATGCACAATGCCGCCGTTCTCTCGGCAGGGTCTGAAAGCCGTGCCCCTGATTATCAACGGGCTTACAAGTGGTTTGCCCTGGGTGCTGCCCATGGCCTGAAGGACAGCCAGTTCAATCTGGCAGTTCTGCTGGAACGGGGCCTCGGCACCAAGATCAATCCGACGGAAGCCCTGTTCTGGTACACAGCCGCAGCGGCCCAGCAGGATGCTGATGCCGCCAAGCGTGTTGCCGCCCTGGCAAAAACCTTGAAGCCCGCCGAAGTTGAATTCAACAAAACGCGCCTGAAATCATGGAAGCCCGTAACCGCCCCGGAACAGGCCAATGAAGTGACGGTAACAGCAAAAGGCTGGCAGACTGATGGTGCGGCTGGTTGATTTAACCCGCCCGCGATAGGGGAAAGCAATGGATGGCTGTTTTGCCAATCATCCAGAGTTTGCACGCTCCAACATCCATCAGTCCTGCAAAGGCTTTCGAGCGCACATTGAGTGCCCCCGTATAACTGCCAAAGGCTGGCATGATCAAACGTCTGCCATCGCTGACAAAACATTTGGTGTGAACCCGGTGATGGCGCTGGACGATGGCGGCACCGGGATGCAGATGGCCTGCAATTTCAAAACTGCCTTCAATAACTACGCCCGGAATATGCCGCAGCACCAGGGAGCCGATACAAAGTTCATCCAGCATCTGGCCGCCAAGACCCAGAGGGGGCAGGGGATCGTGATTGCCTGATATCCAGATCGTCGAGATTGTTGAAGTGATGGCAAGCAATCTCTGCCGCGATGCATCATCGATCTCGCCAGGGCTGCGGGCATCGTGGAAACTGTCACCCAGCAAAATCAACTGTCGGGCCTTCGTCGCTTCCAGCACCTGTTCAAGCTGAGCCAACGTGGCAAGCGTATCATAAGGCGGTACATGGATGCCGCGCCTTGCCAGACTGGTCCCTTGCTCCAGATGCAAATCAGCCACCAGCAACGTGCCATCGTCAGGCATGAATAACGCGCCCGACAAATCCGGGATCAAACGATGGCCACCCAACGTTATGACGTGTTGTTTAGACAAGCCGTGTGGCCTCTTTGACAAGTTCATCGGCGGCTTCGGCGAGAAGGCTATCATGGGCTTCGCCGTAAACTGATTCGCGGCCAATTTCGAGCATGACCGGCACCGAGAGCGGCGACACCCGGTCCAGGGCCTTGTGCACGATGTGGTTTTTGACGCGCTTCAACATGGCTCCCAGTCGGTGAATGTCGATCAGGCCATCTGCTGCATCATCCCATGCCGCTTGAAGCAGTATGTGATCAGGCTGGTGGGTGCGCAAGGCATCATAAACCAGGTCCGTATTCACCGTCACTTGTCGCGCTGTTTTTTCCTTGCCTTGCATCCGCCGCTCGATCAGGCCAGCGATAATGGCAACATTGCGAAACGACCGTTTCATCAGATTGGATTCAGCCAGCCACGCCTCAAGATCATCGCCCAGCATGTCTTCATCGAATAGTTTGGCGAGGGGTATGCGACCTGAATTGATGAACATTGACATGTCGCCAAGTCCCCAGATCACCAGTGCATATTCCGACGCCACAAAGCCCAAGGGCCGCGCCCCCCAGCGCTCCAACCGCCGCGTCAGCAACATGCCAAGGGTTTGTTGGGCCAAGCGACCTTCGAAGGGATAACAGACGAGATAGTGTTTGTCGGCGCGGGGAAAGGTTTCCACCAGCATCTCATCGGCCTTCGGAATGATCGAAGCAAAGCGTTGGGTCGACAGCCAGTCACGCACTTGTGACGGCAATTTTTTCCAGCGCTCTGGCGATGCCAGTATTTCACGCACCCGGTTTGCCAGATAAGTTGAAAGCGGAAACTTGCCGCCTTGATAAGACGGGATCATCGGATCACGCCCCGGCGCACGGCTGGCCAAACCACCAAACTCATCAAGCCCTTCAAAGCGCAGGACTTGCCCCGAAAACAAAAACGTATCGCCGAGGTCAAGCTGGCTGAGGAAATATTCTTCCAGTTCGCCCAACACAAAACCACCCGTCACAACCCGCTTGCCTGCCACTTTCCGTACCTTGGCGATGCGGATTTTCAGCATTTCCGCCCCAACAATGGTGCCCACATTCATCCGCCAGCTCATGGCGAGTCTGGGATGCGACAGCCGCCACTCTCCATCTTCGCGCTGCCGCAGCTTGGCGTAACGGGCATAGGATTGGAGGGCGTAGCCACCCGTTGCGCAATAATTCAATACAGCATCAAAGC
>JANONM010000345.1:0-2338 GCA_031420855.1 Hyphomicrobiales bacterium | reverse complement strand
GAAAGCTGATGAGGCTTTGCAATGGTGGGCTTGTAGTCACGGTCTTGACTTCTGCGCACCGGATTTCTGCGCAATGATCACCGCGTCCCCCAGCTTGAGGTCGCCGCTCAAAACCTGCGTGAGCTTGCCATCGCTGGCACCTGTCTTGATTTTCAATTCCTTGGGCGCGCCATTTTCGAGAATATAAATGCTGCGCGTGCCATCGGCGGAAACCTCGCGCTTGCCCCGCTGATTGCGCGGAAAGCGCGGCATGAAAAGATCCGAGATTGAAAAACTGCCGGAAGCTTTTTCAGCGGGGGGCTGAAAACGCAGGGCCTCATTGGCAATGGCCAAGGTGGCGACATGGGATTCGGTGATGATGCGCGCCGTGGCCGTCATGCCGGGACGCAGGGACAAGTCATCATTGTCAGCTGATAGAATGGCCTTGTAGGTGACAACCCCGTCGATGGTTTCAGGTGCATAGGACAAGCGTCCGATTTTGGCGGGAAATTTCTGGGCGCGGTAGGCGTCAACCGTAAAGCTGGCATCCTGTCCCAGTTTCACGGCCCCAATATCCGCTTCATCCACCGAGGCCTCCAACTGGATGCGGCGCAAATCCTGGGCAATCTTGAACAGCACGGGGGCCTGCAGCGATGCTGCAACAGTCTGTCCCGGCTCAACCGCCCGGGTCAGGATAACCCCATCAATGGGCGAGATGATCTGCATTTTTGAAAGGTCCGCCGCAATGATTTTGAGCGAGGCCTTGGTCGCCAAAGCGTCGGCCTCAGCCACTGACAGCATGGCGCTGGCCCGGGCAAAAGCCGCTTCTGCGGCTTCCATTTCCTGGGTTGATGAAACACCCCGCGCCCGCAGCGTCGCCAACCTGTTGCGCTGCTGCTGGCGTTCATCACGGGTAATGACAGCATCCCGGAGCCTGGCCTCAGCGCCCAGCAATTGCGCGGCGTTGCGGTCACGCTCGGCCGTCATGCGTATGGGATCAAGAATGGCCAGCACCTGGCCCCGCTTCACACTGTCATTTTCATCGACCAGAACTTCGCGCACCACACCAGACATTTCACTGCCAATGTCAACTTGTGTCAGCGGCTGGATGGTGCCCGTTGCCGAAACAGTGATGACGAGATCGGTTTTCTGGACTGCGGCTGTTTCATAGGAAATGGCTGATGTGCCGGTGGATTGCCCAAAGGCCAGAAAATACCAGCCAAGTCCTGCAAACAATAGCACGGCCAAGATCAACCACAGCACACGGCGGCGCATGCGGCTTTGGCGTTTGGCCGGCGACAGGCCAAGTGCTTCTTCGATGTCTCTGGTCGAAGGATGGTTATGCTGGTTCATGATTTCTTCTAGTGGCTCGTATTAACTAAACATAAGGGTAACAGTGATTTTACTCTGTCGCAGCCCTTGGCGATGGAGACGACGATGAGCGGGAATAAATATATTGTCAAACTGACGGTCGCGGAAAAGCAGCACCTGAACGAATTTCTGCGCAAGGGAAAGAGTGCGGCCAGGCACCAGTTGTAAGCCCGGATATTATTAAAGGCGAACGTTTCGAAGGGCGGATCAGGTTGGACTGATGCGCGGATTTCGGAAGCCTTTGGCACCTCTGCGAACATGTGCGGGAAGGTGAGGCGGCAGTATGTGGAAGAAGGGCTGGAAGGCGTTTTGAGTCGCAAGAAACCCGCGACACCGCCGACACCGGCGATTTTTGACGGCGAGAAGGAAGCGCGGTTGATTCAGCTGGCGTGTTCGGCACCGCCCAAGGGACATGTCGGCTGGACGCTGCGGTTGTTGGCAAACAAGGTTGTTGAACTTCATATCGTTGATGCGGCCAGCCACAGCACGGTTGGCAAGGTTCTAAGAAAAACGCGCTCAAGCCCCATCTTGAAGAACAATGGGTTATCCCGCCGGAACAGAACAGCGCATTCGTAGCGGCAAGGGAAGATGTGCTGGTTGTCTACAGGCGGCCGCGCAATCCGGATCAGCCTCTGGTTTGTCTTGATGAAGCCGGCAGGCAACTCCCCAAGGAAACCCGCGTGCCAATCCCGATGGCCAAAGGCCGCGTCCGGCGCGTTGACGACGAATACGCCCTTCGACAAGCTCAGGGTGAGGCGCAACGGCACAGCCAACATGTTCATGATGTTCGCAACCCCTCGAGGGCTGGCGTTTTGTCAAAGTCACGGATCGCCACACCGCGATCTACTACGCCCACGCGCTGAAAAATCCATGCGACCGCCATTTTCCGGGAGCAAAAACAATCACGCTCGTCCAGGACAATCCCGATACACACAAAAAAGCCCCGCTCTACGAAGCCTTCCCGCCCACCGGGGCACGTCGCAGCATC
>JANONM010000344.1:0-2169 GCA_031420855.1 Hyphomicrobiales bacterium | reverse complement strand
CAATGCCGGTTGAATCAAAAATGGTGATCTCCTTGTCTGAGGTGCGGCCCTGCTTCTTGCCGGTGATCACTTCACCGATTTCGCCAGCGATGTCCTTTTCGGTAATCAGGCCTTCTGACAACGGCACATTGATTTCGCCGTCATTGCGGCACTGGCGAATGTCATCGACGAAAATCCGCGCACCCTTGAGCAATCTGCCTTCGAGTTCCTGATCGCCCTTCTTGTCTGCGCCTACGGCGGCAATGTGGGTTCCCGGTGAAATCCAGTCTGCCATCACAATCGGCCCGCGCGCAGGCGTCAGTGTGACAACCACATCGGCGCCGCGCACCACCTGCTCCAGATTGGTCGAGGCCTTGATTTTGAAGTTCTCGTATTTCGGTTGTTGTTCTTTGACGAAGTGATCAAGTGTCGCTTGGCTGCGGCTCCATATTCTGACATCCGTCCATGGAAACACTTCATTGCAGGTGGCAAGTGCTCCTTCCGCCATGTGCCCTGCTCCTACTATTGCAAGTTTGCGCGAGTCTTTCCGCGCCATCCATTTCGCTGAAACGGCAGCCGCCGCCCCTGTTCGCATTACAGTGTGATAGCTGCCATCAACAATTGCCAGAGGAAAACCTGTTTCGGGGTGCGTATAGATCAAGATCGAAAACACCGTCGGCAGGTTGTACTTTTCGCGGTTTTGTTCGCGGATTGATACCCATTTGCATGCCGCTGCGTGAGGCTCCTCAATATATGAGGGCATCGCTTCCCATTCGCCGGGGAAGCGGTCGAGCACGATATGGCCCTTGGGATCCATGTAATAGCGGCCTTCTCCGTGCATTCGGTAGGCTTGTTCCACGCAGTTGTTGTACTCGTGCGGCTTGAGCAAACCGATCATTTCGCTGCGGCCCAGAATCAAAGTCTTGCGGTTGGCCCAGTTTTCCATAGATTGTTTCCCTTCGTGTATGCGCATTGGTGCAAGGTTCATACCTGCAATGCGATCTTGTCAACTGCCTTGCCCCCTTGCGGGATGATGAAATGTGCGTGATAGTTGCTGCAAGACTCGCGGGCTGAATGAGAGTAAAGGCCTCCTTTGATCAGCGAGCAACCTGGGGACAAAGCGTTGGACAAGAAAATATCGCGCTGCGCCCTCGGGGATTGCTGTCAACGGAATATCAGGGAGATTGAACCATGACCAAGATACTCAAGACCAAGGTTTCACGGCGTTCGGTACTCAAGGGCACGGCCGCCATTGCTGCATCCACAGCTATCACGGGCTTCCCGACGGTGTGGGCGCAGAACATCAAGGACGTGGTGCTGAACCACACCGGCATGTCCTATTCGACTCTCGCCGACATCGCCAAGCAGGCCTCAGCCGATCTCGGTTTCAAAGTTGAAATGCAAGTGGTCGACCATCCCGGCCTCACCAACCGCATGGTCAATGACCCGAAGTCGATCGACATTGCCGACATGGAGATATGGCAGAACAAGTTGATGGTTCCACAAGGTGCCACGCAGGCTGTCGACATTTCAAAGATCAAGGCCTGGGGCGATCTGACACCGCTTTACACGCAAGGAAAATTCGCCGGCAAGGAAGTGTCCCGCCAGGGCGACTCGCCGTTTGAGTTCATGTATCGCGACGCCATCAATGGCAAGACGTTCTCTGCGGCCCCAACAGGTTGGGCAAGCTTCTGCCCCGGTGTTTACAACGCCGATACACTCGGTATTCGTCCTGACCTCGTAGGCCGGGAGATCACAAGCTGGGGCGACCTGCTGGCGCCTGAGTTCAAGGGCAAGACCGCCATCCAGAACATCCCGACGATTGGCATCATGGATGCAATCATGGCCCTCGAAGCCGCTGGCCATGTCACCTATGGCGACAAGGGCAATCCGACCAAGGATGAACTGGAAAAGACCATCGCCAAACTGATCGAATTCAAGAAGGCTGGTCATTTCCGCGCCCTCTGGAACACTTTCGATGAGTCAGTGAATTTGATGGCATCGGGCGAAGTCGTCATCCAGTCCATGTGGTCACCTGCTGTAACGGCCGTTGCCAGTCAAGGCATCAAGTGCACCTATCAGCCTTTGAAGGAAGGCTATCGCGGCTGGGGCAATGGCCTTGGCCTGATGAGCCATCTGGAGGGCATCCGACTTGATGCGGCTTATGAGTATCTCAACTGGTACAATGCT
>JANONM010000343.1:0-2139 GCA_031420855.1 Hyphomicrobiales bacterium | reverse complement strand
GCGATCGAGACCACGGGCGAAAATGCTGCTGCGGCCTGCGCAAGGCCAGTCACTAGATTGGTGGCCCCAGGGCCATTCTGCCCGGCAAGAATTACGCCCGGAATGCCACTGGCTCTGGCATAGCCATCGGCCATATGGGTGCCGGTGCGTTCGTCATGAACGCCAATAAAATTAATGTCTTTTGCATCATAAAGCGCGTCAAACATCTCCATCGTCGCCGAGCCTATGAGGCCAAAAACATGTTTGACCTCTTCGGTCTGCAACGCCGCAATGGCCGCTTGTCCACCGGTCATCGTCTTCATGCTGCGGCTCCGACTTCAAGAGATTGCATTGTAACGCCCGCCAGAAACTGCAGGATGGGTTGGATGAAAAGATCGGGCCGCTCAATCAGCCCCAAGTGCTGCAAACCCGGCACGATCACGGTTTCTGCGCCTTCGATTTCCGAGGCGATGGCATGGGACATCGATGGTGTGCTGCCGCTGTCATGCTCGCAGGTCATCACCAAGGTGGGTGCCGTGATGGGCGGCATAGGCCGGATCAGTTCGATTACGCCACCCGCCAGAACCTGCCGGTGCCGGGTGTAATTGTCAGGATCGTTGGCCAGAACCTTGGCGCGGATCTTTGTCACCACATCTGCAGCATTTTGCCGGAACTCCGGCGTGAACCAGCGCTCCAACGTGCTGTCGATGGTGGCCGCTGGCCCGCCTGCACTTGTTTGGACGGCGCGCTCTTCGACCAAGCGCTGCGCCTCGGGCTCGCGTTCATGGGGTGAGTTCAGGATAACCAGCGCCGCAACGCGAGACGGGTGGTCAATCGCAAAGCGGCGGTTGATCATGCCGCCCAGTGAAAAGCCCACGATGGCAACGCGGGCAATCCCCAATTCGTCGAGCAGGGCCACGAGTTGATCGGACAGGACGGTCAAGCTGGGCTTTTCACGGGGCAACGCACTTTCGCCGTGGCCGCACAGGTCATAGGTCAGAACCCGGTAGTGCTGCTTAAAGGCAGGCACAAATTCATCCCACGTCGCCCGCGTCAAACCAAGCCCGTGCACCAGAACCAGAACCGGCGCACCGGATGGCCCGCTCAGTTCATAACTTGTGCCAGCCTTGCTGCGGGTCACCTGTTACACCCCTGCCGGATTATCAACGTCGCGGCCCATGTCGCGCAGGTCCTGGTAGCGGTCACCGATCCGGTGCAAGGGATGCCCCCCGATTGATGCGCCCAGCGCCACGATGATCTCATCATCGGCTGGGGCATCCGGCACGGTCAAATGGATGGTCTGGTAATGCGAGCGCCGCCCGCCATCATCCTTGTCCATCAGCGGGATCATCATGGAGCAACCTGCGGCACCACGGGTGTTGGTAAACACCAGATAGGTCTTGGCCTGAACTGCATCGCGGAACTGGTTGCCGAACCACAGGGAATGGGTCAGCGCTTGGGCATGTTCAATCTCGCCGCCCATGCCGACGACCGAGGCTTTGCCATAGCCCTCCAGCTTGTCGCCCGTCACCTCAAGGATCATGCCGGTCAGCAGCTTGCCGATCTCGGGGCCGACATCACGAATTTCAGGTGTAAGGTTTTCGACCCAGCCGCGCCCAAACCAAGGATTGCGGATAATCGCCAGGGCCGCCACCAGCTTGGTGGGTGTTGGCACAACCTTGCCGCCTTCAATGCGGGTGGTCTGGATTTGCAACAGGGTGCGGCGGATTTCGGCGGGCATGTATTTGTCTTTCACGCGAAGGCAGGAATAACTTCTTTGCAGAACAGTTCCATGGAGCGTTTCTGCTCGGCATGGCCAAGGCCAAGACTGGCATAATAGATGAATTCGTCAACGCCCAAAGTCTCGTAGGTTTTCAGCTTGGCAATCACCTCATCCGGCGTGCCGAACATCAGATTACGGGTCAACATTTCCGGCTCGTATTCGGCCCGGTTGCCAAGTTCGCCCAGGGGAGTGCTCTTCGGAAATCCATTGACGACATCGCCGAGGATTTTGAATAGGTTCTCGAATTGCGAGAGCACCCGTTGCACGGCGCGCACCGGAACCATCCAATCTTCCTTGCGATCATAGACCGCCGTGTGGCGCATCATCGCCATGATCGGGCGGGCGCAGCCGGGGTTCGCCTGCATGGCAGTATCGAG
>JANONM010000342.1:0-1716 GCA_031420855.1 Hyphomicrobiales bacterium | reverse complement strand
CACGCCCTCCAACCCGCCACTTCGGCGGGGAGGAGGTGGCCGAAGGCCGGAGGTGGGGGACGCATGCGATTTCGGCAAACACCAATTGATGCGGTCAATTCATGCATGGAGCTATTGATATCAGGGAATGTCGTAAGCTGTGACTGTGTCTTCCATCATGACGGGGATAACCGCCGTTTGGCCTTTGTCGATCACATCCAGATCGGCGCTGCCTGCGGGAAGATCGATCAAGGTTTCAAACGTGCCGTCTTTATGAATGCGATAAAGGGCACCCTTGATAAAATCCGTCACCAGGAAATTGCCGTGGGCATCGCGACCTATGCCATCCAGATTGCCTACGGGTTGACCAGCACCCAGATTTTTGAGTTCTTTGGTCTTGAGGTCAATCGTCATCAAGTTGCCGGGAGTCTTGGTTGATCCGTCGTCTTGCATTTCGCGGCCCCAGCCAGCCACCAATAGTTTGCCACCATAGATGACCCGCAGACCATTGATGTGCATAAGGTCTTCCTTGTCTAACCAGATCGACATTTTGCCGTCTTTCAACTGCCAGATCTTGCGTTTGGCAATATCCGAGACATAGACATTTCCTGCCGCATCAACTGCCGGATCATTCAGGAAGACAGCACCTTCGGCAGGATAGCTGTTGGTGATTTTGCCGGCCATCGTGTCGATTTCAACGAGTTTATCGATGTCGGTCACATAGAGTGTGTGTCCGCGCATGACCATGCCCTTGGGAGCATTCAGGCCTTCGATCCATTTCAAGGCAATAAATTTGCCATCGCGCGAGACCTTCGAAATGAAGCCGTTGCCATCCTTGTCCAGCGGCCCGCCATTGACGTTGGAGACATAGAGGACTTGTTGTGGAATATCGAGATAGACGCTCTCAGGGTGCGAGAAACCTGCTAGGGTCCATTTTGTCTTGAGCGGTGCTTCCATACCCGCATGGACGGCTGTGGCCATCACAAAAACTGCAGCAGTGACGCAACAAACATTCTTCAAACTGTTTTTCATGCTTTTCCCCTGTTATTGTTAGCCAAAGACTATCTGATGTTGCGCAGGACGCAAGCACGATTGCAACAGTCGCGAGGTTTTTGATGTACGCCCCTCAAATTTCTTGCAATCGACACGTATCCTCCCCATAAGCGCGGCCCATACGCCGATTTGATCATTTGAGGAGCCCCTGATGACTGCCATTCTCGACATAACCGCCCGCGAAATTCTGGATAGCCGTGGTAACCCGACGGTCGAAGTTGATGTGACACTGGAGGACGGTTCGTTCGGTCGCGCTGCCGTTCCATCAGGTGCATCGACCGGTGCCCATGAAGCGATGGAATTGCGCGATGGTGACAAGAGCCGTTATCTGGGCAAGGGCGTTACCAAGGCCGTGGCAGCCGTGAATGGCGAGATTTTTGAAGCGCTGGCCGACATGGATGCTGAAAACCAGATCGCTATTGACCGCGCCATGATTGAACTGGATGGCACGCCCAACAAGGCTCGCCTCGGTGCCAATGCTATTCTCGGCGTGTCGCTTGCCGTTGCCAAGGCGGCGGCTGAAGCCTGTGGCATGCCGCTTTATCGTTATGTGGGTGGTGCTTCAGCCCGCACGCTGCCCGTGCCGATGATGAACATCATCAATGGCGGTGTGCATGCCGACAACCCCATCGACTTCCAGGAATTCATGGTGATGCCGATTGGTGCTTCCTCCTTCAAGGAAGC
>JANONM010000341.1:0-2702 GCA_031420855.1 Hyphomicrobiales bacterium | reverse complement strand
AAAGCCGCCAAATAATCGGGCATCAACACCGAACGTGAGACCATTGCCATAATCGCCATCATGGTCGCTTTGGCGGCATTTGCCGGGTTGGTTTACGCGGCCCGGCTGAATTCTGCCCAACCGAAAGCCGGCGCTGGCCTTGAATTGGACGTGATTGCGGCCTGTTTTATTGGCGGTGCAGCAGTCACAGGTGGCGTGGGAAAAATCACCGGCGTGGTCATCGGAGCCTTCATCATGGGTGTGATGAACAACGGCATGGGCATTCTGGGGGTCGGCATCGACTGGCAGCAGGTCATCAAGGGTACCGTTTTGATGTTGGCGGTGTTCCTCGACGTTTATTACAAGAACAAGGGTTAAGCCTGTTCTGACGCCAGCCTGCGGCCACTTTTGAGTCCAATCAAAAAGCCATTGCCGAACTGTCACATAGGAGTCATACTCCACTCATACTCAACAAGAAACCGGGTTCACCGGACATTTTGGGAGTTATTGTCGGCAGGCATCCCGTCTGCCTCAAGGAGGACATAGATGAAGAAATCGCCATCTCAACTGTCGTCTCAGGAAACGGTGCGTCGCGCCCACCTGACACGTCGCAGCTTGATGAAGTCGGCCGTTGCCATCGGTGCCGTGGGTGCTGCCGCACCGCTGGTCACCCGCAATGCCCTGTCGTCATCAGGCGAACTCAACCTTATCATGTGGTCGGATGAATTTCCCGGCGACGTGATTCCGAACTTCGAAAAAGCCTCTGGCATCAAAGTGAACCAGACACCCTTTTCGCAGAACGAAGAGCAGATCAACAAGCTGCAAGCCACGGGTGGTGACGGCTTCGACCTTTGCCAACCGACGCGTGACCGGGCACCACAGTTCAAGGAACTCGCCGTTCTGGCACCTTTTGACATGAACAAGGTGAAAAATTCCGGCAACCTGATTCCATCGATGCTTGAAGGTTCAAGCTCGGTCTGGACATGGGAAGACGGGCTGTATCACTTGCCACATTGCTGGGGCACCGAAGCCATTTCCTGGCGCACGGACCTCTACAAGGGCGATATCACGAAATTGTCGTTCGGCTCATTGTGGGATGAGGAAGTGAAGGGCCATGTTCAGGGCCGTCCGCACTCCATCCTGCTCGGCATTGGCCTGTGGATGGATGCCAATGGCAAATTGCCTTCCAACCGCATGCTCGATGCCTTCAAGACTGAAGACGACATGAAGAAGATTTATGATGTGCTTCTGCCTGTCGCCATCGAGAAGAAGCCCTGGATCAAGCAGTTCTGGGATTCAGCCGATAACACCAAGTCGGGCCTTCTGGAAAATGATGTGTGGATTGGCCAGACATGGGATGGTCCTGCCCTTTCGCTCAAGAAAGAAGGCAAGCCCGTCAGCTATCAGGCACCATTGGAAGGGGCTATCACCTGGCTTGACGGCTTGTCCTTGCTGAAAGCTGCCAAGAACACCGACCAAGTCTATGCGTTCCTGGAATACCTGCAAACACCTGCAGCATCCGCTGCTGTTGCAGAAGGTTCGGGATACAATCCTGTGGTGACGGGTGCTGATGCCCTGCTCTCTGCCAAGGCCAAACAGAACTTCCAGGAAGCCTATCCCGGTGACGCCCTGAACAAGCTGTGGCATCGCCCTCCAGAACCATCATGGTATGCTGAATTGCGCACGCAATATGCTGACAAGCTGAAGGCGGCTTGATTCGTTACGACTGCAACTGATTGCCAGCCCCGGTTCGCCGGGGCTGGTTTGTTTTTGGGTGGGTAATGGCCACTTGATATCACGCGCCATTCGGTAGATGTTCGCATCTCTTCGCAGTCTTGAAATCTACAAATACAATTACGGGGCAATGATCACATGAGCGCAGGCGTTGACCTTGAAGGCGTCACCGTAAGGTTTGGCAACTTCACTGCCGTGGACAATGCCAATCTTGCCATCAAAGGGGGGGAGTTCTTTTCGTTTCTCGGGCCATCAGGCTGCGGCAAGACGACGATCTTGCGCACCGTCTCCGGCTTTCTTGACCCTTCGGCAGGCCGCGTCAAAATCGGCGGGCAGGACATGGTGGGCATTGGTCCCAACAAGCGACCCACGGCACTCATCTTCCAGAACCTGGCACTTTTTCCCTTGATGACGGTCGCCGACAATATTGCCTATGGCTTGCGGGTGCGTGGCATTGACAAGAAAACCCGGCGCAAAAAGGCCGGAGAATTGCTCGACCTGATTGCTCTCCCCGGCCAAGGTGACAAGCTGGTGAGTGAGTTGTCAGGTGGGCAGAAACAACGCGTGGCCATTGCCCGGGCGCTTGCGGTGGAACCCAAGGTGTTGTTGCTGGATGAGCCACTGTCAGCGCTGGACTTGAAATTGCGCCAACACATGCGCAATGAATTGCGGGCCATTCAACAGCGGGTGGGTATTACGTTCATTTACATTACGCACGACCAGGGTGAGGCGCTCACCATGTCAGATCGCATTGCTGTCATGAGCGACGGGGTGATTGAGCAAGTGGCCGATGGCAAGACGGTTTATGATCAGCCTGAGACGTCATTTGTCGCGTCCTTTGTGGGGGAGAATAACGGTTTCTCAGGTTTGGTTGTAAAGGCTGATGCAACGGGCGCCGTGGTTGAGACGGCCTTGGGCAGTCTGCGTGGACGCAACCCCAAGGGGCTGAAGGCCGGTGACAAGGCCATGGTTTTTGTACGGCCTGAATC
>JANONM010000340.1:0-1986 GCA_031420855.1 Hyphomicrobiales bacterium | reverse complement strand
GGCCCTTCGCGCAACAGTTTCTGGCGCAAACCATCTTTGATTATTGTCTGTGGTTCGGGCGCACGCAGGGGCGTCAAGTGTTGCGGAGGTCGTTGCCGCCCCACAGTTTCCGGATGGCCGTTCACTGTGATGTCGGCGATGTAGGTCAAAATCTTGGTGGCGCGGTCACGCCGATTCTTGAACACAAACAGTTCGGGCGTGGTGTCAATGAACTTGGTGGTGCAGGTGTCATTGAGAAAGGTGGGATGCTTCAAAAGATTTTCGACAAAAGCAATGTTGGTGGAAACGCCCCTGATGCGAAATTCACGAAGCGCGC
The DNA here is from genome assembly GCA_031420855.1 of Hyphomicrobiales bacterium. Taxonomy (GTDB): domain Bacteria; phylum Pseudomonadota; class Alphaproteobacteria; order Rhizobiales; family Aestuariivirgaceae; genus Aestuariivirga. Next base: position 1,670 of record JANONM010000340.1, on the reverse strand, counting down.
GGTCAAGCCGGGCAATGGATTTTTTCGGTGTCTGGGCCCAGGCGATCACTTTGACCAACAACGAATCATAGTGGCGCGTGACCACGCCACCCGCATAAGCCGTGCCGCCATCGAGGCGAATGCCGGGCCCCGTTGCTGTACGGTACGCGGTCAAGCGGCCGTAGTCGGGAATGAAATTGTTCTGGGGATCTTCGGTGGTGATGCGACACTGAATGGCATGGCCGGATAATTTAACATCGGCTTGCGACGCAACTCCCGTTGCTTCGGCCAGACTTGCACCTTCAGCGATGAGAATTTGGCTTTGTACAATGTCGATGCCGGTGACTTGTTCGGTCACCGTGTGTTCCACCTGCACACGCGGATTGACTTCGATAAAATAAAATTTACCCGTATCAATGTCCATCAGGAACTCGACTGTGCCTGCGCATTCATAATTCACATGGGCACAGATTTTGCGACCGAGTTCACAAATCTCCTGGCGTTGGGCTACACTCAGGTAGGGTGCTGGCGCACGCTCCACCACTTTTTGATTGCGCCGCTGCACGGTGCAGTCACGCTCGAACAGGTGATAGATATTGCCTTGTTTATCACCGAGGATTTGCACTTCGACGTGCCGCGCCCGCAGGATCATTTTTTCCAGATAGCCTTCGCCGTTGCCAAAGGCTGCTTTGGCTTCACGTCGGCCTTCCTTTACTTTTTCGACAAGATCATCAGGCCCATAGACGGCCCGCATGCCACGCCCGCCACCGCCCCAAGAGGCTTTGAGCATGAGGGGAAAGCCAACCGCAGACGCCTGCTTCTGGATAAGATCAAAATCATCGCCCAGTACATCAGTTGCAGGGATTACGGGTACGCCAGCTGCCATGGCAACGCGCCGTGCACTGGCCTTGTCGCCAAGCGCACGCATGGTTTCGGCCCTGGGGCCGATAAACACAATTCCTGCCGCATCACAGGCTTCGACAAATTCCGGATTTTCGGACAGCAGCCCGTAGCCGGGATGAATCGCATCTGCGCCAGACATTTTCGCAACACGGATAACTTCTGAAATGCTGAGATAAGCCCCAACCGGACTCAAGCCCTCACCGATCTGATAGGCTTCATCAGCTTTGAACCGATGCAGTGAAAGCTTGTCTTCCATGGCGTAAACCGCGACGGTGCGCTTTCCCAATTCCGTCGCGGCCCGCATCACGCGAATGGCGATCTCACCCCGGTTGGCGATCAGTATTTTCGATAGAATCATGGGTAGTCCTCAAAAAGCGCGTTGAATATAGGATCAAACCGGAAGTGTTCGATCAAGCCAATGGGCTTTTATAGCGCACCGGACGCCCTGCCGTTGCGGCCTGTGCGGCATGAAGGATGGCGTTCGCATCGATGCCATGGTGATGGTAGAGATCCTGAATGGTTCCGGTCTCGCCGAAATGCTCCACGCCGAGCGCTTTCACCACATGACCCTTGACGCCACCGAGCCACGCCAGCGTTGCCGGGTGGCCATCGACAACTGTGACAATGGCACAGTCGCGCCCGAGGGGTGCAAACAATCTCTCGACGTGGCTCAATGCGGTTTCGTTGCCGCGCTGCCGCGAACGCTCGGCAGCCTGCCATCCGGCATTGAGGCGATCAGCCGAAGTGATGGCAAGAATGCCGACATCACGCTGATTTTCGGCGATGAG
>JANONM010000339.1:0-1667 GCA_031420855.1 Hyphomicrobiales bacterium | reverse complement strand
AAATCGGCTGCAGGCCCTGCCGGAAGAGCGCATCATGGGTGTGGAAACCGGGGGCTGTCCGCACACGGCGATACGTGAAGACGCCTCGATCAATCTTGCGGCCATCGACGAGATGGTGAAACGCTTTCCTGATCTGGATGTGATCTTCATTGAATCAGGAGGCGATAATCTGGCGGCCACTTTCTCCCCCGAGCTTGCTGATCTCACGCTCTATGTCATCTCGGTGTGTCAGGGCGAAAAAATTCCGCGCAAAGGCGGCCCTGCCATCACCCGCTCTGATCTCCTGATCATCAACAAGACTGATCTTGCGCCCCATGTGATGGCTGATCTGGCGATCATGGAAAGTGATACGCAAAAAGCGCGTGGGGTGCGGCCATATGTGTTCACTGATCTCCTGCGCCTGAAGGGCTTGAGCGAGATTGTGCAGTTTATCGAGAGACAGGGCGGGTTGTCGCCGGCTTTCCAGGTTAAAAAAATGTCATGAACTTCTTGCAAGAATACAATCCTGCAACATTAACGAAGTTTAAGTGGGCCTTCGCTTCAAGCGGCGTTAGCGTTGTGATGGGCGAAGGTCCGGGGCAACGTCGTGACTTGAATATCGGATCAATCACATTTTCGAATTTCTTGTGAGAAGATGTGTTGAAACCGAAAGCCACACCCGGTACGTAGTCCTCCATAGATGGCAACATTGCTTTCAAAGGTGCCATCAGCAAACATTATTGAACGGAGGAACTGATCATGAAACTTTTTAAACTCACAGCCGCCACATTGGCACTCGCAACCACCTTGAGTCTCGGTGCCCTGACAGGCATTGATCCAACAGGTTTCACATCGGCATCGCAAGCCCAGGCGGCCATGAATCCGCAGAGTGACTTGCGCCTGACACTCAACCAGCTGCTTTCCGAGCATGCAACACTTGCGGCTTCTGCCACAGGTGCCGCACTCGGCGGCCGCATGAAGGAATTTGAAGCTGCCGCCGCTGCCCTTGATGGCAATTCAGTTGACCTGTCTGCGGCCATTGGCTCGGTTTATGGTGCAGGCGCTGGTGAAGCCTTCCTGCCACTTTGGCGCAAGCACATTGGTTTCTTCGTTGATTACACCTTGGCCACCGCCAAGAAGTCCAAGAAGGGCAAGGAAAAAGCCGTCAATGACCTGTTGCAGTATGCCACGGATTTTGGCGCTTTCCTGAACTCTGCATCGCCTGCATTGCCAAAGGAAGCAGTGGCTGAATTGGTCAAGATGCATATCCTCAGCCTGAAAGATGTGGTGGATGCGCAAGCCAAGAAGGACCAGAAGCTGGCTTACACGAAAATTCGTGAAGCAGCCCGTCACATGCAGATGATTGCCGATCCGTTGGCCGACACGATCATTGCGCAGTTCCCCGACAAATTTCCGATGACGAAATAATGGACCGGGCGATGGTGGGCGGGTTGCAATATCCGACCTGCCATCGCCCAGCTTTCTGAAAGGAGAACAGCCATGAAATTATTTGCGCTCGCAATTGCCGTTGCAATGTTGCTGCCGGGTTTTGTCACGCCGGGTTTTGCCGATGAGCAAAAAGCTGACATCAAACTATTTCAATACATGCCCGCTGAAATCACCGTGAAGGTGGGCACAACCATCACATGGTTGAACAGTGACGACATCGAACACTCCGTCACCTCAGG
>JANONM010000338.1:0-1757 GCA_031420855.1 Hyphomicrobiales bacterium | reverse complement strand
CCGACAAGCTGGCACGGGCACGGCACCGCATGTTTTGTGACTTTGCCTTTTATGTTGGTGGTACGCGCGACAACATCAACGAAATTCCGGCGCTGGAAAAGCTCGAAGGTTCTGCTGGGATCAAGGTATTCGCCGGTTCTTCAACCGGGGACCTGCTGGTGGAAGACGACAAGGGCCTCGATGCCATCATCGGCAAAATCTCCCGTCGTGCCGCGTTTCACAGCGAGGATGAAATGCGCTTGCGCTCCCGCCTCGGATTTCACATCGTTGGTGATGCCTCAAGCCATCCGGTCTGGCGGGATGTTGAAGCTGCCCGCCTGTGCACCGAACGCCTGCTGAAAATTGCCAAGCACCACGGCAAACGCATCCATGTCTTGCATATCTCGACGGCAGAAGAACTGCCCCTGCTCGCCGCCAGCCGGGATTTTGCCACAGTCGAAGTCACCCCCCACCACCTTACCCTCTCAGCCGATGATTATCCCCGCCTTGGAACCAAGCTGCAAATGAATCCACCCGTGCGTGAGACCCGCCACCGTGATGCCCTCTGGCAGGCCATCGCTTCGGGACTTGTCGATGTGCTGGGTTCCGATCACGCGCCTCATACACTGGAAGAAAAAGCCAAAGTCTATCCCGCCTCACCTTCGGGCATGACTGGGGTGCAGACCCTGGTTCCCATCATGCTCGATCACGTGAACAAGGGTCGACTCTCCCTGCAACGCTTTGTCGATCTCACTTCACACGGACCCCAGCGAATTTTCAATCTCGCAGGCAAGGGCCGGATTGCTGAAGGCTACGATGCGGATTTCACCATCGTCGATTTGAAACGCAGCGAAACCATCACCAATCAGTGGATTGAAAGCCGCTGTGGCTGGACGCCCTATGACGGGGTGCGCGTGCAAGGCTGGCCCGTCGGTACCATCATCCGGGGGCGCAAGGTGATGTGGCAGGGTGTACTGGCAGACACCGCCCATGGTGAACCAATACGTTTTGCAGAAAGTTTGAAGTGCTGAACATTATTGCCGGGGGCTTGGACAATCCACAGGTGATTGCCCTCTTGAAGCATCACTTCGACACCAACATCAGCGTGACACCCAAAGGCAGCGCCCATGTTTTCGATATCTTGAGGTTGAAGCAGCCTGATGTGCGGTTCTGGTCCGTCTGGGAGAATCAACAATTGTTGGGCACTGGCGCCTTGAAACAAATCAATGCGGGCGACGGCGAGGTTAAATCAATGCATACATTGCAGGGCGTACGTCGCCGTGGTGTTGGATCGGCCTTGCTGAAGCAAATTCTCGCTGAAGCCCGCAGCGCCGGACTTAAGCGCCTCTATCTCGAAACCGGATCATTTGACTATTTTGCACCCGCCCGCGCCCTCTATTGCAAGCACGGCTTTCGGGAATGCGAAGCCTTCAGCGGTTACAAACCAGATGTCAATTCGACATTCATGATGCTGGAATTGTAGCTGTTACTGCCTGGTCTTCATCACGGTGAATTCACCGGAGCGAATGCGTTCCGGCAGGCGTTCGCACATTACCGCCACCGGCTCTTCGCCATAGCTGGCGATCATGTCGGACAGGGCTGCAAAAATTGCTGCCGTGGCAATGCAATCGGGATCAATGCCGTCATAGACAGCTTCCTCCCAGGCCTCGAGGATATAGCGCAGGGCAACTTGTTTCTCGTCCTCGGCGGGGACCGGAGAGTACGGCTTTAGGGTATGTTTCAGCATGTGATCGGGAGCCGCGCTTTGGGTTGGGATG
>JANONM010000337.1:0-4821 GCA_031420855.1 Hyphomicrobiales bacterium | reverse complement strand
ATCTTGAGCCGTACCAGGCTTTTTATGCGACAAAACAGTGCAACATCATTGACGGGCTTGGTCAGAAAATCGTCGGCGCCAGCTTCAAGGCCACGCACCCGGTCTTCCGGTTGATCGAGGGCCGTTACCATGACCACTGGTATATGCTGGGTGGTGGCATCGGCCTTGATGCGTTTGCAAACTTCAATACCGTCAATGCCCGGCATCATCACGTCGAGCAATATGATATCGGGCTTGCAGCGCTGCACGGCTTCCAGGGCGTCAAGTCCGTTCATGGCGGTCACGACATCGAAATATTCAGCTGTCAGCTTGGCTTCCAGCAAACGCACATTGGCCAAAATATCATCGACCACGAGAACCCGTGCCGTCATCGTTTTGCCCTCAGAAAACCGTCAATGGTTTGCAGGAAACTCATGACTGAAATGGGTTTTGAAATGTAGGCTTCGCAGCCGCCCTCGCGGATCTTCTGCTCGTCGCCCTTCATGGCGAAGGCTGTTACGGCGATAACCGGGATGGACCGCAGTTCGTCGTCTTCCTTCAGCCATTTGGTCACTTCAATGCCAGAAACTTCCGGCAATTGGATGTCCATCAGAATCAAGTCAGGCATGTGTTTGCGGGCCATATCGAGGGCCGACAGGCCGTCGCGGGTCTGCACGACCCTGTGGCCGTGGGCTTCGAGCAGGTCATTGAACAATTTCATGTTCAGTTCGTTGTCCTCAACCACCAAAACAGTTTTTTGTGCCGGTTTTTCATCGGGATTGGACATATTGACAGAATTTCCAGTTAAATGAGCGGAGTCGGCGGCCGAAGGTGTCGTGTTATCCATCTGTTCAACAGGATGCCCAAACCAGCTGGTGATTTGCGCATTTTTACCCACTCCCTCTTAATTCTTGGTTGTATATTGCCCTGTGAGCCGTAACTAACACCTTAAACATCGCGAAAGTTGGGCGAATTGGTTAATCGATTGAAACAGACTGGACATGAAGCTTCGCCGGAAAATCTGGAAGCTTCCATTACCGCCATGAATTGCATGGTTTTTCTGGCAACTGATGGCGAGCGGTTGCAGCGCTTCTGCAATCTTTCCGGCATGCTGGAAAATGATCTCAAAAGCAATTTGGCGCTGCCGGCCTTCCAAGGATTCGTTATGGACTATATTTTGCAGGATGAGGCACTTTTGCTTGAGTTTGCAGCGGCAGAACAGCTAAAGCCGGAAAAAATTGTTGCGCTGCGGCGCAAGTTGCCAGGTTTTACAGAATGATTCCGGATTTTACCCGCCAACAACTCAGCGCGTTGAAGATTGTGCCGGACCGGCCTTTGCTGATTTGCGATGTTGACGAAGTGGTGGTGCATTTTACCCGCAGTTTTGAAGACTACATCGGCAAACGGCAACTTTATCTCGAAACCTCAAGCTTTGCCCTGAACGGCAATGTGCGGCGGCAGGGTACGGCAGAATGTCTGAATGACACGCATCTTTCAGAACTGATTGACGATTTCTTTGTCGATTGCACCGCTGACTTGCCGCCGATTGAGGGCGCGGTGGAAGCCTTGAATGAGCTGGCGGCCCATGCTTCTGTGGTGATGCTGACCAATTTGCCGCACCATGCCCGCGACAAACGCATCATGAATTTGCAGGGGCTAGGTGTTGGATTTCCGGTGGTTACCAATAGCGGTCCCAAGGGGCCGGCCATCCTGCATCTTGCATCGCAGACCAGGGATGCCGTGGTTTTTGTCGATGACAGTCCGGGCTTCATTGCATCAAGCCATCAACATGCGCCGGCTGTTCATTTGGTGCATTTTCTGCATGACGAACGCTTTGCGAAACACTTGCAGCCGTTGCCTTTTGTTTCCCTGACCACCGGAAAATGGTCAGACGCCCTGCCCCATATCAAAAACCTGTTGGGATAGACCTCGCGCGGCTTGGCAATCCGGGTTAGTTTTGTTGCCATGATTGCCTCTGCCACCAGTCCTGAAGTCGCTGGCTTTTGCCGTGATTGTCTCAGCGATGCGAAGCCGGGTGACTCGCGGTGTGCAGCTTGTCGTGGCCCGCGAATCGTGCGGCATGCCGAGTTGCATGATCTCAACATCGCGCATATCGATTGTGATGCGTTTTATGCCGCCGTCGAAAAGCGCGATGATCCCAGCCTGGCTGACAAGCCGGTGATCATCGGCGGCGGCACACGCGGCGTGGTTTCGACGGCCTGCTACATTGCCCGCATCCGTGGCGTGAAATCCGCCATGCCGATGTTCAAGGCGCTGAAACTTGCACCCGATGCCGTGGTCATTCGGCCTGACATGGCCAAGTATTCGCGGGCTGGAAAACAGGTGCGGGAGATCATGCTGTCATTCACGCCAGCCGTCGAACCGATTTCCATTGATGAGGCCTTTCTGGATTTGACGGGAACGACGAAACTGCATGGCCACAGTCCTGCCAAAACCCTGGCCAAGCTGATTTTGCAGATTGAACGGGACGTCGGCATCACGGCTTCGGTTGGCCTGGCTCCCAACAAATATCTGGCCAAGGTGGCATCGGACCTGGAAAAGCCGCGGGGCTATTCGGTGATTGGGCAAGCTGAAGCCAGGGAATTTCTGGCAGGGAAACCGGTTTCCTTGATTTGGGGTGTGGGCAAAGCCATGCAGGAAAAACTCAATCGGGATGGCATATCCCGGATTGGCCAACTGCAGGAAATGCAACGCAATGATTTGATCCGACGCTACGGTTCCATGGGTTCGCGGCTGTATTTTTTATCGCGGGGCGAGGATGTGCGGATGGTTTCAAGCGACGACGAAACAAAATCGGTAAGTGCCGAAACAACATTCAACAGCGACATCGGTGATGCGGCAGAACTTGAAGCCATACTCTGGAGCTTGTGCGAGCGGGTGGCGGAGCGGGCCAAGCAGCAGGAACTTGCAGGCAGCACCGTCAACATCAAGCTCAAGACAGCCGATTTCAAATCCCGCACCCGGGCCACCAGCCTCACTGATGCCACACAACTGGCCCACCGGATTTTTGATGCGGCCCGACCCCTGTTGCTGCGCGAAGCCACGGGCCTGAAATTCAGGTTGCTGGGCGTAGGCATTTCAAATCTGCAAGCGGCAACACATCAGGAATTGCAGACCCTGGATTGGCGCGAAGCTGCCCAAACCAAAGCCGAACTGGCGATTGATTTACTGCGCAAGAAGTTTGGCCACGCTGCTGTGGAACGCGGCATTGTTTCACGGACGAAGGAGCGGTGATCCCCCTAATTCTCCAGCGACATCAGCGCCGCGTTGCCGCCTGATGCCGTTGTATCTTGTGACATGACACGCTCAATGGCAAAGCGGTGGAGATAATGGGGGCCACCGGCTTTCGGGCCGGTGCCTGACAGTCCTTCGCCGCCGAAGGGTTGCACACCGACCACGGCACCGATCTGGTTTCGGTTGACATAGAGATTGCCGACACGGGCATGTTGGCGCACCAGTTCGACGGTTGATTCAATGCGGGTATGTAGGCCGAGGGTAAGGCCAAAGCCGGTTGCGTTGATAGCATCGACGACGGATTTCATGTGGGAGGCTTGAAAGCGGATGACGTGGAGGATGGGGCCAAAGACTTCTTGTTGCAGGGATTGCAAATCGGACAATTCGTAGGCGGCGGGTGACACAAAGGTGCCGCGCTGGCAAGACTCGGGCAAGGTCAAATCGGCGATTGTCCGATATGATTGTGCCATGCGGGTCTTGTGTGCGTTGAGATTTAATAGTGCTTCGGCATCAATGACCGGGCCAATATCCGTGGCGTAGTCCATCGGGTCGCCGATTTGCAATTCGCTCATGGTTCCGTGCAGCATCTCGATGACTTTGGTTGCCACATCATCCTGCACAAACAGAATGCGGGCGGCTGAGCAGCGTTGGCCGGCGCTATCGAAAGCCGAGGCCACGACATCGCGCACGGCCTGTTCGGCCAAGGCAGAGCTGTCCATGATCATGGCATTCATGCCGCCAGTTTCGGCGATGAGTGTGGCCATGGGGCCAGAACGTGCGACAAGGCTCTGGGCGATAATGGTGGCCGTGGCGTTGGATCCGGTGATGGCAACGCCAGCCAATCGCGGGTCTTTGAGCAACTTGGCACCGATGCGCGCGCCATCCCCCGGCAGGAATTGCAGGACCTCTGGCGGCACACCCGCTTCCAGCAGCAGCTTGATTGCGATGTAGGCGACAAGTGGGGTTTGTTCGGCTGGCTTGGCAATCACCGCATTGCCCGCAGCTAGGCTGGCGGCGATCTGTCCGGTGAAGATGGCAAGGGGGAAATTCCACGGGGAAATGCAGGCGAATACACCCCGGCCATGCAGCGTCATTTCATTGCGCTCGCCTGTAGGACCGCCAAAAACTGTGGCGTGTTCGAAATCGCGTCTGGCAGCTTCGGCATAGTAGCGCAGAAAATCGACGGCCTCCCGCAAATCGGCTTGGGCGTTGTCGAGGGTTTTGCCGGCTTCGCGGATGAGCAACGCGAGAAGGGAATTAGTGTTTGCCTCAAACAGATCAGCGGCCTTTTCGAGAATGGCAGCGCGGGCCTGGCCTTTGAGATTGCACCAGGACGTTTGGGCTTTTGCCGCAGAGCCTAGAGCAATGGAGATATCTTCGTCGGAAGTTTCGATGATGCTGCCAACACCGACCGCATTGTCATGGGGTGAAAATATTTGACGCTGTTTTCCAGCGCGGGGTTTTCCATCCACCAGGGATGATGCTGCTGTTGGCTGTTTGAGGGCTTGTAAAATGCCTGCCATGGCTGCAAGGCGGGCGGGTTCATGCCAGTAGGGTTGTCCGGCAGAATTCCGGCGATCACCAAAC
>JANONM010000336.1:0-6325 GCA_031420855.1 Hyphomicrobiales bacterium | reverse complement strand
CCCACCGCACAAGGCCCGCCGTCCAGCACCAGATCAACAGCAGCACCCAGCGATTGCCGCACATGGTCAGCCGTTGTCGGACTGATGCGGCCTGAAGGATTGGCACTGGGTGCTGCGACCGGGCGACCCACTTCAACCAGCAAAGCCAGGGCCACAGTATGTTGCGGCACCCGCAACGCAAGGCTCTGCAATCCCGCCGATGCCAGCAGGGACACCGGACAATCGCGGCGACGTTTCACCACCAGCGTGAGGGGGCCCGGCCAGAATTGTCGGGCCAGACATTCAGCGTCTCTCGGAAAGGCGCCCAAGGCCAAGGCCGCATCCACACTGGCCACATGGGAGATCAAGGGATTGAACTGGGGCCGCGACTTGGCAGCGAATATCCGTGCCACTGCCGCGTCATTGGTGGCATCTGCGCCCAGGCCATAAACTGTCTCGGTCGGGAAGGCCACCAGGCCGCCGTCAAGCAGCAGCTCAGCGGCTTTTGATATTTCTCTGGAATTGGGCATCGCTGCCGCCCTATAGCAGCATCAGCAAAGGCTTTCCAACACAGCATGACCACCCTGGTTTTCACCCACCCCGCATCCCTCGCCCACCAGACGCCCGAAGGCCATCCGGAACGGGTCGACCGCATCAAGGCGGTCAACGCGGTTTTGGCCTCGCCGCAATTGAAAGGCTACCTGCACCGCGAAGCACCGCTGGGCCGTGATGAACAGATTTTGCTGGCCCATACGCAAGAACACTTGCACCGGCTGCGCGGCATCAGCCCGGAGACTGGCTATGAATATCTTGATCCCGATACCGTGATGATGTCCCACACCCTGGAAGCCGCTCTTCGGGCTGTCGGTGCTGCCACCGCAGGTGTGGACGCCGTATTTCGCGCCGAAGCCGACAATGTGTTTTGCGCCACCAGGCCTCCCGGACATCATGCCGAACACAACAAGGCCATGGGTTTTTGTTTTTTCAATCAGGCCGCCATTGCCGCCCACCATGCCCGCAAGCAATACAATGCCGAGCGTGTCGCCGTCATTGATTTCGATGTCCATCATGGCAATGGCACGCAAGACATTTTTTGGTCGGAGCCCGATCTGTTTTATGGCTCAACCCACCAGATGCCGCTTTATCCCGGGTCCGGCAGTGTCAATGAAACCGGCGTTGGCAATATCTTCAACGCACCCCTGAAAGCCGGCGATGGCGGCGTGGAATTTCGCAGCGCCATGGAAAATCTCATACTCCCCGCCCTTGAAACTTTCAGCCCCGACCTGATCATCATCTCGGCGGGCTTTGATGCCCATGCCAGGGATCCGCTTGGCAGCCTGCAATTGACCGAGGAAGACTTTTCCTGGATCACCCTGAAACTCATGGGCATTGCCGATCAATATTGTGCGGGCCGCGTTGTTTCGGTGCTGGAAGGCGGCTATGACTTGCAAGCCCTTGCGGGGTCTGTCGGCGTCCATCTCAATGCCCTGATGCATGGCGATGACGGCCTGCGGGAAGCCATTGAAGAACCGGAAGATGAAGACGATGAGGACAATTATTGATGGCCGATGATATTACCAGCCTCAGCTTCGAGAAAGCCCTCGCGGCACTTGAGGAAATTGTCGCCCGCCTTGAGGCCGGAAAAGTTGATCTTGAGGAATCGATCAAGATATATGAGCGCGGCGAGGCCCTTCGCAAACATTGCGAAGCCAAGCTGGCAGAGGCAGAAGCCCGCATTGAAAAGATCACACTCGATCCGCAAGGCAAACCAATCGGCACTGTGCCCTTGGACGTGGAGTGACCTCAAAACGGCTGGATGAAGAACTGCTGCGGCGGGGATTGCTGCCAAGCCGCTCCCGCGCCCGGGATGCTGTGTTGCGGGGCATTGTGCAGATCAACGGCAACCCCGCTCGCAAACCTTCGCAAGCCACCCTCGAAACCGACCAGCTTGAATTGCGCGATGACAGCGCCAGATACGTTTCCCGCGCCGCCCTGAAACTGCTGCACGGGCTTGATCATTTTGGCGTCGATGTGCGGGGCAGGCATTGTCTTGATCTCGGCACCTCGACAGGCGGCTTCACGCAAGTGCTTTTGGAACGTGGTGCTGAACACGTCATTGCCATTGATGTGGGCCATGGGCAATTGGCACTGGCGCTTGTGCAGGACACGCGCATCACCTTGCACGAAGGCCTGAATGCACGCGACCTCACCCGTGAAATCGTGCCGGAAAACATTTCACTAATTGTTTGTGATGTGAGTTTCATTTCCTTGAAACTGGCCTTGCCACCAGCACTTGAACTGGTCAATGGGGGCACAACACTGCTGGCCCTCATCAAACCCCAGTTTGAAGTGGGCCGTGCTCATGTCGGCAAAGGCGGGTTGGTGACCGATGATGCGCAACACCTGCGGGTTTGTGGGGAGATCACAACATTCCTGAAAGTTGCCGGCTGGCGCGTCGCGGGCATCGTGCCTTCACCTCTCGAAGGCGGCGACGGGAACCGTGAGTTTTTGATTTCAGCAGTCAAGCTACAGCAGGTATGTTGAAATCCAACCCTTGCCTAGCAGGCCCTTCGAGGCTCGCAAGAGCTCGCACCTCAGGGTGAGGGAAAATTGTTAAAACACACTATAAAATAAACCCTCATGCTGAGGTGCTCGCCCTTGCCAGCCTCGAAGCATGCGCCCCAGAACGGTTTCTATCCCACCTGCCCCCGGTGCCGCAAAAACTGGTCCGCCAAGACAATCGCCATCATCGCCTCACCCACGGGCACCGCGCGAATGCCCACACAAGGATCATGGCGACCCTTGGTGGAGATGTCAGTGTTCTCGCCGCCCGAAGTCACCGTCTCTCGCGACGTTAAAATCGAACTCGTCGGCTTCACCGCAAACCGCACCACAATATCCTGCCCCGTTGAAATACCACCAAGGATGCCGCCCGCATGGTTGGACTGAAACTCCGGCTTGCCATGGCGCATGCGGATTTGATCGGCATTGTCTTCACCGGACAAAGCCGCCGCCGCAAAGCCGTCGCCAATCTCAACACCTTTGACGGCATTGATGCTCATCATCGCCGAGGCCAGTTCTGAATCCATCTTGGCATAAAGCGGCGCACCCCAGCCCGCTGGCGCACCCGATGCCGTGACTTCAATCACCGCACCACAGGAAGAACCGGATTTCCGCACGCCATCAAGATAACCTTCCCACGCCTTGGCAGCTTTCGCATCGGGGCAGAAAAACGGATTGTTGTCGATCTCCGCATCATCCCAATTCAGCCGGTCAATTTTATGGGGGCCCATCTGCACCATGCAGCCCCGTATTTTCACCTGCGGGATAACCAGCCGCGCAACAGCCCCTGCCGCCACCCGTGACGCCGTTTCCCGTGCCGAAGACCGTCCACCACCGCGATAGTCCCGCAAGCCATATTTCGCATCATAGGTAAAGTCGGCATGGCCCGGCCGATACTTGTCGCGGATGTCGGTGTAGTCCTTCGAGCGCTGATCAGTGTTTTCAATCTGCAACAGAACAGGCGCACCCGTGGTAACCTGTCCATCGCTGCGATCATCCTCAAATACGCCAGAAAGTATGCGCACCCGGTCAGCTTCCTGCCGTTGTGTTGTAAAGCGGTTCTGCCCGGGTCTGCGCTTGTCCAGAAACCCCTGAATGAAATCCGCCGAAAGCTTCAATCCCGGCGGGCAACCATCCACCAGCGCGCCAATGGCGATCCCATGACTTTCACCGAAAGTCGAGACACGAAACAGGTGGCCGAAGGTGTTGTGGGACATCTCTACTTCTTCTCCCTCTTCACGGTGGGAGGGCCGGGGTGGGCAAACATTATTCTATCGATTGACAATCAATCTTCAAATCGTCATTCCCGCGAAGGCGGGAATCCAGCTTCCTTGGTGCGGGACTCGTTGCCAGAAGCGGGATTCCCGCCTTCGCGAGAATGACGGAGGCGAGAATTGAGAGTCAATAACAGGCAGTCGAGTTGTTGCATGCCCTAAATGCAAAGATTCTGCAACTTGTGCCAGACAATTCGCATGCCTTAGGGAGCATCAACCCAACTGATCCCCCCCTGTTCCAAACGACAATAAGCCCCTTGTGGCGTCCGCAACATGACCAGTTCCCGTGGACCCAAACCAGCCGTGCTGCCCATCAGACAGCGGCCCACAGCTCAATGGGAAACCACCAGCGTGGGGGCGCGGGCCACGCCGTCAAACTTAAGCGGTTTTTCGCGAATTCAAACCTAATAGGCTCTCGTGAAGCCACCATCGTGCATGATGTTGAGACCAGTCATGTGGTCGGAGAACGGCGAGAGCAGGCCTTCAATGGCGACGGCGACCTCGGCTGGTTCGCCATATTTTTTCAGCGGCACGTTGTCATTTTCTTGTCTGAGCTGATCTTCAAAACTCACACCGACACCGGCAGCGCGTTTGGCAATTGAGTCCCTATACCAAGGTGAGAGTGTTCCACCGAGCGACAATGTGTTGACGTGAATGCCTCGCGGGCCGAGGGCAAAGGCCAGGGTTTTGGCTTCGCCCACCCAGGCCGTACGAATGACGTTGGCTGTTGCATAGTGGCTCAACACCTGTGCTGACGAAATGCCAGACACGATGACAACCTTGCAACGATGGCCGTTAACTGGATCAGGCTTCATGCGGTCAATCGCGACTTTCAGTGTTTCCAGCGGTCCGATGAAACTTTCTTCGAACAATGTGCGCCACACCTCAGGCGCTGGCATTGGCTCACCCGCCTTGTGTGGCTGCGGCGGCATGATAATTGCGCCATCAAGCTCAATTGATTGCTCAACCAATCTGGCAGCAAACTGACCTATCGAAGCGATCGAAGCCATATCAAGTTCAAGCACGAGATGTGGCTCTATTGAAGGGCTGAGCTGTTTTTCCAACGCAGACAGTTTGGTCATGTCTCTGGCTGCGAGTACAAGCCGATGTCCTGATTTCGCAAGGCGATCACAGACCGCACTTCCAATTCCGCCAGAAGCGCCTGTCACAAGGTAAGTTGCCATTTTCGCCTCCCGTCCAATGGTATATAATATGGCATAACCTCAGATCGATTGCCAGTTTTCGACACACAACGGAAACTGAACCGCCTTACATCCCGTCAAACCAGCTGATCTGCCCCTGTTCGAGCCTGCAATAGGCCCCTTGTGGAGTACGCAGCGTGACAAGCTCCCTTGGCCCCAAACCAGCTGTACTTCCCATCAGGCAGCGCCCCACGGCACCGTGGGAAACCACCAACGTCGGGCGGGTGAGTTCGGCCCGCCATGCATTGACGCGGGCCACACCATCTTCATAGCTTTCGCCCCCTTCGGGCCGCCAGTAATAGCGTCCCTCTGGATCAGCGGGATAAACCGGTGAAGCCTTCAACTCCCAGAAGGGCCTGCTTTCCCAGATGCCAAAACCCAGCTCCCGTACGCGGGGGTCAACACTGTCCATGTCCCGGCCGAGTGCATTCAAGACATATTCAGCTGTTTGCTGCGCCCGTCGCTGCGGACTGACGACAATATTATAGTCGGCCCATTCAACATCTAGCTGTGCCAACTGGGCGGCGACAGACTTCGCCTGGGCGTGGCCTGTTTCATTCAGGTCCGTATCAACCGAACCTTGGATCAGTCCGAGTTTGTTCCAGTCTGTCTCACCGTGGCGGACGTAAATGATCGGAACATTATTCGCCATCTTTGGCGAGTGTCATGTCGGGTGCCGTTGGCACCTTCATGCCCACCACATGATAGCCGGAATCCACATGGTGAATTTCGCCCGTCGTGCCGCGTGACAGGTCAGAGAGGAAATACATCCCGGCATCGCCGACTTCTTCAATGGTAACGACACGGCGCAGGGGCGAATTGTATTCATTCCAGCGCAGGATATAGCGGAAGTCGCCGACACCCGAGGAAGCCAGCGTCTTGATCGGTCCTGCCGAAATGGCATTCACCCTGATATTTTTCACGCCAAGGTCAGCCGCCATGTAGCGGACTGAACATTCGAGTGCTGCCTTGGCAACACCCATCACATTGTAATGCGGCATCCACTTTTCGGCACCGTAATAAGTCAGGGTTAGCATCGATCCCCCATCATGCATCAGCTTTTCGGCACGCTGGGCCACAGCCGTGAAGCTGTAGCAGGAGATGAACATGGTCTTGTTGAAGTTTTCGGCCGAGGTATCAACATAGCGGCCCTGCAACTCATCCTTGTCGGAGAAGGCAATGGCATGCACGATGAAATCCAGTTTGCCCCACTGCTTTTCAATCTCGGCAAATGTTGCGTCAATCGACGCCATGTCAGAGACATCACAGGGCAACACCAGTGATGAACCAACACTTGCAGCCAAGGGG
>JANONM010000335.1:0-3694 GCA_031420855.1 Hyphomicrobiales bacterium | reverse complement strand
CGAAATCTGCATCCAACATTTTCTTTGTCGATGCCGACACCCACCCGCAAACCATCAGCGTTATCGAAACCCGCGCCAAGGGTTTTGGCATTGAAATCAAAATCGGCGACCCGCTGAAGGATTTGAAACCTGGCGACGTCTTTGCCGCCCTGTTGTCCTATCCCGGTTCATCGGGTGAGGTGCGGGATTTCACCAGTATCATCGCCGCTCTGAAAACCGCAGGCGCACTCTCCATAATGGCCACGGATTTGCTGGCCCTAGCGGTGCTGAAATCGCCGGGTGAACTGGGGGCTGATGTGGCGATTGGTTCAGCCCAGCGCTTTGGCGTTCCCATGGGCTATGGCGGACCCCACGCCGCATTTTTTGCCACCCGCGACGCGCACAAGCGCGTCATGCCGGGCCGTCTCATCGGGGTGTCTGTCGATGCGCAAGGCAACCGCGCGCTGCGCATGGCGCTGCAAACCCGCGAGCAACACATCCGCCGCGAAAAAGCCACCAGCAACATCTGCACAGCGCAGGTTTTACTCGCCATCACCGCCTCGATGTTTGCCGTATACAACGGCCCCGAAGGCATTCGCAAAACCGCACAGCGCACCCAGCGCTTTGCGCAGATATTTGCGGCGGCAGTGAACAGTCTTGGCTTTACAGTGCAAACGCAAAACTTCTTCGACACCATAACGCTGCATGTGCCAGGTCGCGCCCATATGTTGTGGGCCAAGGCCAAGGAAAAGAAAATCAATCTGCGCTTTGTTGATGCCGACCACATTGGCATTTCCTTTGACCAGACCACACGGCGCAAGGAAGTTACCAGGCTGCTTGGCGTATTCAAATCCGGTGCCGAAAGCACTGATCTGGATGCCGTCGATGAAAATCTGAAACCGGCCCTGCCGAAAGCACTGGAGCGCACCTCAAGCTATCTCACCCACCCGGTGTTCTCGCGCTATCATTCCGAAACCGAAATGCTGCGCTACATGCGGCACCTGCAAGCCAAGGATCTGGCGCTGGACCAGGCGATGATTCCGCTGGGCTCCTGCACCATGAAGCTGAATGCCACCAGCGAAATGATTCCCATCACCTGGCGGCATTTTTCACTCATCCATCCCTTTGCCCCCTTGGAGCAGACCCAAGGCTATCAACAACTCTTCGAAGAACTGGAAGAGATGCTGGCAGAGATCACAGGCTTTGATGCCGTGTCATTGCAACCCAATGCCGGTTCACAGGGCGAATATGCCGGCCTTCTCGCCATCAGGCGGTATCACGAGTCGCGTGGCGATCTTCACCGCAACATCTGTCTTATCCCCGTGTCAGCCCATGGCACCAATCCGGCCTCTGCTGCAATGGCTGGCATGCAGATCGTGATTGTGGGATGCGATGCCAATGGCAATGTCGATGTCAAAGACCTTGCAGCCAAGGCCACCCAACATGCGGCAAATCTTGCGGCATTGATGATCACCTATCCTTCAACCCACGGTGTATTTGAAGAAGCTGTTATCGACATTTGCAAAATAATCCATGACAACGGCGGGCAAGTCTATCTCGATGGCGCCAATCTCAACGCACAAGTCGGCATTATGCGCCCCGCCGAATTGGGGGCGGATGTCTGCCACATGAACCTGCACAAGACCTTCTGTATTCCCCACGGCGGCGGCGGTCCCGGCATGGGCCCCATTGGGGTGCGGGCGCATTTGGCACCCTTCCTGCCGGGCCATGTCGTTGTCAAAGGCGTCAACCCGGCAGCGGGCCGCGATGGCGATCAGGGTGCTGTCTCAGCCGCCCCTTGGGGCTCCGCCTCAATCCTTCCCATCTCATGGATGTACATCGCCATGATGGGGGGAGAGGGCTTGCGCAAAGCCACCATCATGGCCATCCTCAACGCCAACTATATGGCCCAGCGTTTGAAGCCGCATTTTCCGGTACTTTACACTGGCCCCGGCGGCTTTGTCGCCCATGAGTGCATCATTGATCTGCGCTGGTTGAAAGACCGCACTGGCATCACTGTAGAGGACGTGGCCAAGCGACTGGCCGACTACGGTTTCCATGCCCCTACAATGTCTTTCCCCGTGGTTGATACGCTGATGATCGAACCCACCGAGTCAGAAGGACAACGCGAAATGGACCGCTTCTGCGATGCCATGATCTCAATCGCTGGCGAAATCAAAGCTGTGGCGGAAGGCCGCTTCGACAAACTGGACAATCCGTTGAAGAACGCCCCCCATACCCACAAGCTGCTGTTTGGTGAGTGGACGCACGCTTACACCAAAGAACAAGCCTACTTCCCCCTCGCAGGCCAATACCCCAACGACAAATATTGGCCCCCCGTCGCACGGGTGGACAATGTGTTTGGTGATCGCAACCTGGTGTGTTCGTGTCCGCCGATTGAGAACTACATGCAGGCGGCGGAATAACACGACGACCCTTCGAGGCCCGCAAGCACACCAGTTTCAGAAAGAAAACCCATGACCCGTACCCGCATCGAGACAGACTCGATTGGCAGCGTTACGTTGCCTGACAGCGCTGACTATGGCGTGCACACGGCGCGGGCGGCGGAGAATTTCCCGATCACCGGCGTGTTGGTCAGGCATTTTCCAGAGCTTGTCGAATCCCTGGCCATGACAAAAAAGGCCTGCGCCGTGACCAATATGGAACTGGGTGTTTTGGACAAGCGCATCGGCGGTGCCATCACCCGGGCCTGTGACCGCCTGATTGCCGGTGAAGGGCATTCCGGTTTCATCGTAGACATGGTGCAAGGCGGGGCTGGCACCTCCACCAACATGAATGCCAATGAAGTGGTGGCCAATCTGGCCTTGCGTGAATTGCAGCGACCGGCGGGCGACTACAAAACCATTCACCCCAATGACCATGTGAACCTCTCGCAATCGACCAATGACGTTTATCCCACGGCAGTTCGCCTGACCATGATCCGCAGTTGCCCGGCCTTGATAGCTGAGCAGGAAGCCTTGAAGGCCGCACTGCTGGTCAAGGCGGAAGAGTTCCATGATGTCATCAAGGTGGGTCGCACGCAACTGATGGACGCGGTGCCGATGCGGCTTGGCCATGAATTCCGTGCCTTCGCCGTGACCTTGGGTGAAGACATTGACCGCCTGCGAGAAGTGGCAAATTTGCTGCGCGAAATCAATCTGGGCGGAACCGCCATTGGCACCGGCATCAACACACCGGATGGCTATTCTGAATCCGTGATACGGCATCTCTCTGCCATATCAGGTGAACGCATGTTGGCCGCTGGCGATTTGATTGAAGCCACCTCAGACATGGGGGCCTTTATTACATTTTCAGGCGTGCTGAAACGCATCGCGGTCAAGCTTTCGAAGATGTGCAACGATCTTCGTCTGCTCAACAGCGGCCCACGCGCGGGCTTTGGTGAAATCAAATTGCCAGCCGTGCAGGCTGGCTCATCCATCATGCCGGGCAAGGTCAATCCGGTCATGCCGGAAGTCATCAACCAGATCGCCTATCAAGTCATCGGCAACGATCTGACAGTGACCATGGCTGCCGAAGCGGGCCAGCTTCAACTCAATGCGATGGAACCCGTGATTGTCTTCAACATTCTGCAATCCATGCGCATGCTGACGCGGGGCATGAAGGTGCTGCGCGAAAAATGCATCGTCGGTATCGAAGCCGACCGCGAGCGTTGCCAGGAACTGCTGGATCACTCCCTCGTCGCCGTCACCGCCAT
>JANONM010000334.1:0-4281 GCA_031420855.1 Hyphomicrobiales bacterium | reverse complement strand
TGTCGCGCTGGTGCAGGCCAATGGAGGGTTCGTCGAGAACATAGAGCACGCCCGTGAGACCTGAACCGATTTGCGAGGCCAAGCGGATGCGTTGGCTTTCGCCACCTGAAAGAGTGCCGGAGACGCGGGAGAGCGAGAGATAATCCAGACCAACATCGACCAGAAATTTCAGCCGTGCGCGGATTTCCTTCAGGATGCGGGCGGCGATTTCTTTTTGCTTGGCGGTGAGTTTGCTTTCCAGTGAGCCATACCATGCATCGGCGTGGCGAATGGAAAACTGTGAGACCTGGCCGATATGCAGATCAGCGATTTTTACGGCCAAGGCCTGCGGCTTCAAGCGATAACTTTCACAGACATGGCAGGGGTGATCCGATTGATAGCGGGCCAGTTCCTCACGCATCCATTCGCTGTCGGTTTCGCGCCAACGCCGCTCGATGTTGCCGACAACGCCTTCAAAAGCTTTCCTGGTTTTGTAGCTGCGTAAGCCATCATCATAGGTGATGGAGATTTCTTCTTCGCCTGTGCCATTTAAAACGGCATCGCGGAATTTTTTGGTCAAGTCTTTCCACGGCATTGTCATCGAGGCCCTGTAGTGTTTGCACAACGCTTCGAGGGTTTGCATGTAATAGGGTGAGGTGGCACCAGTTTTTGCCCAAGGGGCGATGGCCCCTTCGCGCAGGGAAAGTGCGGGATCAGGCACCACAAGCTCGGCTTCGAATTTCAGTTCTGTTCCCAAGCCATCGCAGGTCGGGCATGCGCCAAAGGGGTTGTTGAAGGAGAAAAGTCTTGGTTCAATTTCCTCAATGGTAAAACCCGAAACGGGACAGGCAAATTTTTCCGAGAACATCACACGTTCGTGGGTCTCGTTTTTGCTTTTGTTGGCGCTTTCTTCGGAGGTTTGAGAGGCGGGCAGGGGCTTGTCGGCAAATTCGGCAATGGCCAGACCCTCGGCCAGCTTCAAGGCGGTTTCAAAGGAGTCGGCAAGCCGCGTGGCAATGTCTCCGCGCACCACAATGCGGTCGACCACCACATCAATGTCGTGTTTGTATTTCTTGTCGAGGGCGGGAACCGCATCAATCTCGTGGAACAAGCCGTCAACCTTGACGCGCTGGAAACCCTTCTTTTGCAAGTCCTGCAGGTCTTTGCGGTATTCGCCTTTGCGGCCCCGCACGATGGGTGCCAAGATAAAAAGCCGTGCCCCTTCATCAAACGCCATGACGCGATCGACCATCTGTGTGACGGTCTGGGCTTCGATGGGAAGGCCTGTGGCAGGCGAATAGGGGACACCAACGCGCGCAAACAGCAGCCGCATGTAGTCGTAGATTTCCGTCACCGTACCAACAGTGGAACGGGGGTTGCGCGAGGTGGTTTTCTGTTCGATGGAAATGGCCGGAGACAGCCCGTCAATCTGGTCCACATCAGGCTTTTGCATCATTTCCAGAAATTGCCGCGCATAGGCCGAAAGGCTTTCGACATAGCGGCGCTGGCCTTCGGCATAAATCGTGTCAAAAGCCAGAGACGATTTGCCCGAACCGGAAAGCCCGGTGAAGACAATCAGCTTGTCCCGTGGCAGTTCAATGGAGATGTTTTTCAGATTGTGCTCGCGGGCACCCTGAATCGAAATTACGCGTTTATGTTCAGCCATGGGTGGGAACTAGATCAAATCGTGAACGTTGACAAGGATCGGGATATAAGCATGTTGGAGTCGTTACGGTGTCAGCAGACAATGGGATTTCCACAACTATCGTGTGGGCTTTGGCGTGCGCCACCATTCCAACAGCAAGTGGGTGAGAAGTGCCGCAAATACAATGGCACCACCAAGCAAAGTGCGGGAGCTTGGTATTTCAGCGTGGCTGAGCCACACCCAAATAGGCCCCAGAATGGGTTCCAGCGTGCCAATGAGGGCCGCCAGTGCGGCAGGCACCAGCCTTGCACCCATCGTGAAAACCGCAAGGCCAAGCCCCAGATTGATCATGCCAAAGGCTGCAAGCCAGCCGAGGTCTTGAGCGCTCACGGCATAGCTCGTCGTCAGGAACATCGAAGCGATTGCAGCAATGGTGGTGCCAAGAGTGACCGCGGGCAACATTTGCACGTGGGCATGGCGGCGTGTGAGAACTGTCGCAATGGCAAAAGCCAGCGCAATCAGGATCGCCAGCCCGTCGCCAAGGGGTGAAATCTTGCCTGATAATGTATCCGAGGTCATGACCGAAATGCCAACAACGACGGCGGCAATGGCGATCCAGGTGGCGGTGTTGGATTTCTCTCCGAATAACAGCCATGCCAACAATGCCGCGAGCAGCGGCACGCCGGCTTGAATCAGCAGGATATTGGCGACCGTTGTGTGGGACAACGCCACGACAAAGCAGGTTGATGCCACGGCGAAGCAGAGTGCCACGCTCAAGCCCGGCCAACCCATGGCACCAAACAGCTGAAGTGTTTTCTCAGGCCCTTCACGCATCATCATGAAAACCAAAAGAAAAACCGTGGCAAAGTATGACCGCCAAAAAACGATAGTCCAACTGCTTTCTACCGTGATCGAGCGTGCCATTGAACCGCCAAAGCTCCACAACAGAGCGGACAAGGCGACGAGAATAATACCGATTGTGTGTTGGCGGCGAAACATTGCTGGAGAATAGGTGAGCGCATCTCGGGTTGCCAGCGCAGAAGCGGCATTTAAGTTTAACCAACGCCTTAATACCGCCCTGATTTTGGGTTTTGTGCAGCGCAGCATAAATGGTTGCAGATGCGGATCTGCAACGTCAATGAAAAGAGGCACTCATGAAGTTCACCCAGTTTGTTGCTGCGGCAATTGTTACATTGGCCCTTGTCAATCCAGCCCTTGCAGGGGGTGCATTATCGCCACAAGAAATCAAGAAATTGGCACCGGGCCGCTATGCGGTCAATGTGATGGGCCTGGTTAGCATGACAGTTTCCATGCGCGCCAACGGCGTTATCGTAGGTGAGGCAAAGGGCAAACGCGACAGTGGTGTTTGGCGGGTGCAAGGGCAAAAACTCTGTGTGGCCTGGAACACATGGTACAGCGGCAAACAGCGCTGTGTCAGACTTTCAGGCGGCAATGGAGCATTCCAGGGCGGTGGACTTTCCCTGCGCCGTATCTGATCCTCCCGACGCCCTGAAATTCCGGGAAAAATCCCGCTGAATCAGTTGCTTTCCGTTGCTCTGGCGAATGCGCAAGACTATTGTCGCGAACGATGAAGCGAGTCGGAATTGAGCCCGCTTTTGGTGATTTAGGCGGGACCATTTGTGAGCGACGAAACCAACGACAAAGGCGGTCTTACACCCGTTAATCCGACTGGCGTCAGCCCGATTTCCATCGAAGAGGAAATGCGCCGGAGCTACCTCGACTACGCCATGAGTGTGATCGTCAGTCGCGCACTGCCGGATGTACGCGATGGTCTGAAACCCGTGCATCGGCGCATCCTGTTTTCGATGAATGAAAATGGCTATGAGTGGAACAAGCCCTATCGCAAGTCGGCCCGCGTGGTTGGCGATGTCATCGGCAAGTACCATCCCCACGGCGACCAGTCGATTTATGATGCCATGGTGCGCATGGCGCAGGATTTCTCGCTCCGATTGCCATTGATTGATGGACAAGGCAATTTCGGTTCCGTCGACGGTGATCCGCCAGCCGCCATGCGTTATACCGAATCCCGCATGGCCAAAGTTACGTCTTCCATGTTGGATGACATTGACAAGGACACGGTTGATTTCCGCCCGAACTACGATGGCTCGGAACAGGAACCGGCCGTTCTTCCGGCGAAGTTCCCCAATCTTCTGGTCAATGGCTCAGGCGGCATTGCTGTGGGCATGGCTACCAACATGGCCCCGCATAATCTGGGCGAAGTGATTGATGCCACCATTGCCGTGATGGATAATCCGGATATCCAGTGGGAAGATCTGTTGCCGCTGATTCCCGGACCGGATTTTCCTACCGCTGGCATTATTCTGGGACGCTCGGGCATTCGCAGCGCTTTTGCCACGGGTCGCGGCACCATTGTCATGCGGTCGCGGGTGGAAACCGAGGAAATCCGCAAGGATCGATTGGCGCTGATTGTCACTGAGATTCCCTATCAGATCAACAAATCCAAGATGATTGAAGCCATCGCGGACATGGTGCGTGACAAGAAGATCGAGGGCATTTCAGATATCCGCGATGAAAGCTCGCGTGAAGGCATGCGGGTTGTCATCGAGCTGAAGCGCGATGCCGAGCCTGAAATCGTGCTGAACCAGCTGTGGAAATTCTCCCAGCTGCAATCCTCA
>JANONM010000333.1:0-2314 GCA_031420855.1 Hyphomicrobiales bacterium | reverse complement strand
CGCTGACAAACGCCTCTATGGCATCAGGGATGTGACGGCGACGGTGGAAAGCGTGCCGCTGATCACCGCTTCCATTCTCTCCAAGAAACTCGCTGCGGGCTTGCAACATCTGGTCATGGATGTGAAGTGTGGGTCTGGTGCCTTCATGGCCACCATTGAAGAAGCCCGCGCCCTTGCCACCTCTCTGGTTGCGGTCGCCAATGGGGCTGGCCTGAAGACCACGGCCCTCATCACCGATATGGATGAACCTTTGGCCACTTGTGCGGGCAATGTGCTGGAAGTGGCCCATGCGGCGGAATTCCTGTTGGGCAGGCTGAGCAATGCCCGCGTTGAAGACATCAATCTTTCACTGGGTGTTGAACTGCTGCTGAGTGCGGGTGTTGCTGCAACGCCGGCTGAGGCGCGAAAAAGACTGGACGCCACGCTCACCTCGGGCCGGGCAGCCGAACATTTTGACCGGATGACCAGGGCCTTGGGCGGCCCTGCCGATTTTCTCGCCAACCACCGGAAACATCTGAAACGCGCCCCCCTCATCAAGCCGGTTTATGCGGATGATGATGGCGTGGTCGCTTCGATCCGCACCCGCGAACTGGGATTGGCGGTGATAGAACTGGGTGGCGGAAGGCGCGTGGCATCCGACAAGATCAATCACGCAGTTGGCCTCGAGAACCTGCTGGGCAAAGGCTATCGCGCTGATTTTGAAACGCCGCTCTGCATGATCCATGCGCAGACTGATGATGATTTTGAAAAAGCTGCTGGCATCGTCAAAGCTGCCTACACAATTGGCGAATACGGCGCGTCTGGTCCCACGATCATTGAGCGGATTGCGCCCTGATGCCCCGCGCCTTTCTGTTTATTCTCGACAGTTTCGGCATTGGTCATGCGCCGGATGCGGCGCGGTTTGGCGATGCGGGGGCAAACACCTTTGGGCATATCGCTGAACGGATGAAGCTAAAGCTTCCGTGTATGGCCTCTCTCGGTTTGGGTCTTGCAGCGCAGGCAGCGGGTGGGAGAAATCCTTTTCCTGATGTCAAACTCATCGGCCGCTGGGGTCATGCAGAGGAAATCTCAGACGGCAATGATACAATCACCGGACATTGGGAAATTGCCGGTGTGCCCGTACCGTTCAAATGGCACTATTACCCCGAAACCATTCCGGCATTTCCGCAAAGCCTGATTGACGACATCGTGAAGCTGGCAAAAATACCGGGCCTGCTGGGCTGCGCCCATGCCTCCGGCATCAAGGTCATCGAAGACTTCGGCGAAGAGCATCTGCGCAGTGGCAAACCCATTGCCTATACCTCAGCAGACAGCTGCTTTCAGATTGCCGCACACGAAGAAGCGTTTGGCCTCAAACAACTTTATGAGCTCTGCCAGGTGGTGCGGGACTTGACCTATGAGAGCAAGCTCGGCCGGGTGATTGCCAGGCCGTTCCTCGGCGAGACGGTGCAGAATTTTTACCGCACGGGCAACCGCAAAGACTATGCTATCAAACCACCAGCACCGACTTTGTTGAAGACGGCGACAACAGCCGGACGCCACGTCATCTCCGTCGGCAAGATCGGTGACATCTTTGCCCATGACGGCACGGGCGAGGAAGTGAAAGTCTCAGGCAATGCAGCGATGATGGATAAGGTGATCGACCTCATGCCGACACTGCGCGATGGCGGGCTGCTGATGACAAATTTCGTCGATTTCGACACAAATTTTGGCCACCGCCGCGACCCCATCGGTTATGGCAAACTGCTTGAAGAATTCGACAGGGCATTGCCCCTTGTGTTTGCCCAGATGCAACAAGGCGACGTGCTGGTCCTCACCGCCGACCACGGCAATGATCCCACTTGGGCGGGAACCGACCATACGCGCGAGCAAATTCCGATCATGGCTTTTGGACCTGACATGCTTCCGGGAAGCCTGGGCCATCGCAAAAGTTTTGCCGATATCGGCCAGTCTATCGCCAAGCATCTTAATCTGCCAAAGCTATCGGCTGGCACCGCATTCAATTTTTGAAAAGGACACTACTCAAATGAAACCAGTCAAATGGGGCATCATCTCCACCGCCAATATCGGCATGGAAAAAGTCATTCCCGGCATGCTGAAAAGCAGCGAGATTGAGGTCGTCGCCATCGCCTCGCGCAAGCTGAAAACCGCCCGGGCCGCTGCCGACAAGCTTGGTATCCGCAAGGCCTATGGCTCTTACGAAGAGATGCTGGCGGACCCTGAAATCGAGGCCGTCTACAATCCCCTGCCCAATCACCTGCATGTGCCCCTGACAATCGCTGCCGTCAAAGCCGGCAAGCATGTGCTGTGTGAA